>NZ_JBSFBL010000010.1:0-176285 GCF_053592935.1 Kribbella sp. NPDC002412 | reverse complement strand
GCGATCGCGGGCGCGACGGCAGCCAGGTGGGCACAGTTCTCGTGCTCTGCCCAGGCGGCCGCTTCCGCGATCAGCGCTTTGCCCAGGCCATGCCGGCGGGCGTCGTCGCTGACGTGCAGGTACTCCACCGTGACGGTGTAGTCGTCATGCAGCGGGCTGATCGCCGTACGGCGCAGGTAGGCCATCCCGTGCACGGCACCGTCCAGCTCGCCGACCAGCAGCCGGCCGAACGGGTCGTCGAGATGTTTGCCGACAGCAACCTCGACGGCCGCGGGCGCCGGCGGCGCGGGCAGTCGCAGCGGGTGGCCGGAACCGGTGGTCATCTCACGCCACAACGCAACCAAGGCGCCGGCGTCACCCCGTTGGGCGTCCCTCACCTCGATGGCTGCTGCCACAGCGACCTCCTGGTCTGGTCCACCCCCGAGGTGAACGGGACGGCGGATACGCTCGTCCTCGCGCAACAGTAGGCCCTCGGGGGTCACTTGCAAAGCTGCCTCCCGGGGCTGATCGGAGACCAGGTTTGTTCATCGGAATCGGTACTGTCGTGAACGTCGCGACGGTGCTCGTCGGATCGGTACTGGGCGTGCTCATCGGCCATCGCCTGAGTCACCGGACCCGCGACCTCGTGACGGACGCGCTCGGCCTGGTCACGCTGCTGATCGCGATCACCTCGGCACTCACGGTCGGCGACCAGGTGCTCAGCGACGCGGTCGGTGACAGCGCTCCGGTGCTGATCGTGCTCGGCGCCATGCTGATCGGCGGGATCGCCGGCTCGCTGCTGCGGATCGAGGAGCGGCTGGAGGAGTTCGGCGCCTGGATGCAGCGCCGGTTCAGCCGTGGCGACGGCGAGAGCACGTTCGTCGAGGGCTTCGTGACCGCGTCGATGGTGTTCTGCGTCGGGCCGCTGACGTTTCTGGGGGCCTTGTCCGACGGGCTCGGCCGAGGTGCGGACCAACTGTTCCTCAAGGCGGTGCTGGACGGCTTCGCGGCGATCGCCTTCGCCGCGTCGTTCGGCTGGGGCGTGATGGCCTCGGCGCTCGTCGTACTGGTGCTCCAGGGCCTGATGACCGCGGTCGGGGCGGTGCTGGGCGACGTACTCCCGGAGGCGCACGTGACCGCGCTGGGCGCGACCGGTGGCGTGATGCTGATCGGTGTCGCGCTGCGGTTGCTGAAGCTGAAGCAGATCGCGGTGGCGGACCTGTTGCCCGCGCTGATCGTGGCGCCGCTACTGGTGCAGCTGCTCGTCGTCATCCGCAACTGAAACGTGAGCCCCGGTCCGAGCGGACCGGGGCTCACGGCAACTGCTGGTTGCTCAGTCCTCGCCGAGGTAGGCCTTGCGGACGTCCTCGTTGACCAGCAGATCGCGTCCGGTGCCGGACAGCACGATACTGCCGACCTCGAGCACGTAGCCGTAGTCGGCCCGCTTCAGCGCGGCCTGCGCGTTCTGCTCCACCAGCAGGATCGTCGTCCCCTGCTGCTGGAGCTCGGTCACCGTCGACATGATCCGCTGCATCATGATCGGCGACAGACCCATCGACGGCTCGTCCAGCATCAGCAGCTTCGGCCGGCTCATCATCGCCCGGCCCATCGCCAGCATCTGCTGCTCACCGCCGGAGAACGTCCCGGCCGGCTGCTTGCGCCGCTCCCCCAGGATCGGGAACAGCTCGTACGCCGCGTTCAGGTCGGCACGGATCCCGGCCGGGTCCCGGCGGGCGAACGCGCCGAGCGTCAGGTTCTCCTCGACCGACAGCCTCGGGAAGATCCGCCGCCCTTCCGGCGAGTGCGCCAGCCCGCGCGCGACGATGTCGTGCGCGGCCGTGTGGTGGATCGGCTCGCCCTGGAACAGGATCTCCCCGGCCACCGGCCGGAGCAGGCCCGAGATCGTCCGCAGCGTGGTGGTCTTGCCGGCGCCGTTGGTGCCGATCAGCGACACCACCTGCCCCTGCTCCACGCTGAAGCTGATCTTCTTCACCGCGACGATCTTGCCGTAGGCAACTTGCAGGTCACGGACCTCGAGCATCGCGGTCACGGGGCCTCCTCTCCGGGTACGGCGTCCTGTTGCCGCTGCGGCTCGTCGTCGGTTTCGTCCTCGCCGGTGCCGATGTAGGCCTCGATCACCCGCGGATCCGACTGCACCTCGGCCGGCGAGCCCTCGATCAGCGTCTCGCCGCGAACCAGGCAGAGCACCCGGTCGCAGAGGTTGAAGATGAACCGCATGTCGTGCTCGATCACCACGACCGACAGGCCCGAGTCCCGGATCTTGAAGATCAGGTCACTGGCCTGCTTGGTCTCCTGCGGGTTCATACCGGCCGTCGGCTCGTCCAGCAGGATGAGCTTCGGGTCGGTGGCCAGCGCCCGGGCGATCTCGAGCCGGCGCTGGTCGCCGTACGGCATGTTCCGGGCCAGGTGCTCGGTGGACTTGCCGAGCCCGACGAAGTCGAGCAGCTCCTGGGCCCGGAGCCGGGTGGCCGCCTCCTCGCGGCGGAACTTCGGCCCGCGCAACACCGAGGTGAGCGCGCCCGAACTGGTCCGGCAGTAGCGCCCGACCATCACGTTCTCCAGCGCGGTCATGTTGGCGAACAGCCGGATGTTCTGGAACGTCCGCGCCATCCCGGCCCGGACCACGGCCCGTGGCTTGGGCGGCAACGGGGTCAGCGGCGCGAGCTCCTGGACCGCCACCGCCTCGTCCGCCTCCCGCACCTGGCGCTTGGCCGCCTCCGGCTTGCGCGGCGTGCCGGCGAACCGGACCACCCCGGAGGTCGGCTTGTAGAGACCGGTGAGGCAGTTGAAGAACGTCGTCTTGCCGGCCCCGTTCGGGCCGATCAGGCCGACGATCTCGCCTTCCCGCACGGTCAGGTTCACGTCGTTGACCGCCAGCAGACCACCGAACCGCATGGTCACGCCGGAAGCCTCCAGCACCGGCTGACCGGCCGGCCGGCTGGTCGTGGACGGAGTCTCGGTGACGGTCATTTCGCCTCCTCGACGATCAGGCGCTCTTCCTCGACCGCGACGGCCAACTCCTCGTCCTCCTCGTGGAACTCCAGCTGCCGGCGTCTGCTGGCGACCAGGCCCTCCGGCCGGAACCGCATCATGAGCACCAGCAGCAGGCCGAACAGGAGCAACCGGTACTCCGAGAAGAACCGCAGCTTCTCCGGCAGCAGCTTCAGGATCATTGCTCCCAGCAACACACCGGCGATGGTTCCCATCCCGCCCAGCACCACGGCCGCGAGCAGGAACGCCGACTCGAGGAAGATGTACTGGTCGGGGCTGACCGCGGCGTCCTGGTGCGCCTTGATGGTGCCCGCCAGACCGGCGAGGAACGCACCGATCGCGAACGCCAGCACCTTCAGGCCGAAGACGTTGACGCCCATCGCCTCGGCGGCCTTCTCGTCCTCCCGGATCGCGACCCAGCCGCGCCCGATCCGGCTCTCGTTCAGCCGGGCGAAGACCAGGATCACGAACGCGATCAGAATCAGCAGCAGGAAGTAGTAGTTCGCGAAACGTCCCAGCTCCAGCCCGGCGACGGTGTGCTCGTCACCGAAGTTGAAGTTCCCGATCTGCAGCTCCGGGATGCCGGGGATGCCGTTCGGGCCGTTGGTCAGCAACGGGCCGTTGATGCCGTCCAGGTTGAACATCGCCAGCCGGAAGATCTCACCGAAGCCCAGCGTCACGATCGCCAGGTAGTCACCGGACACGCGCAGCGTCGGTGACCCGATGATGAGACCGAGAGTCGCCGCCACGCCGGCGCCGATCAGCATCACGACCACGAACGGCGGATGCCAGTCGATCGTCGCGAACGCCGACGTCGACAACATCGCGGCCACGTAGGCGCCGGACCCGAGGAACGCGATGTAGCCGAGGTCGAGCAGGCCCGCCAGGCCGACCACGATGTTCAGACCCATCGCGGTGGCCGCGAAGATCAGGACCTGGGTCGCGATCGACATGTTCGCGTCGGATCCGCCCTGGGTGAAGGGGAAGAAGAACGCGACCACGAAGGCCGACAGCGTGAGCACTTTCCGGTGCCGCTGCGCGACGTGACCGAACCACGTCATCACGCCGGTCCGGGACAGCGCCGCGACCACCGTCGCGTAGAACAGCAGGCACAGGATGAACGACCAGGCGTCCTGCAGGCCCAGCGCGTAGGCCGCGCCGAACAGGATCGCCGCCATCATCACCGCGATGGCCAGGATCTCCGCCCAGCCCGGCAGCCTGGCCCGGCCCAGGTCGCGAAGCTGCCGCAACGGAAGCATCCGCGAGCAGACCAGGATCAGGACAGCACCGGCCAGGGAGATGTAGGCGCCCGGATTCACGTTGATCAGGCCGTCGGACTCGACGGTGATCGCAACGATGACCAGCACCATGTACAACGTCAGGCCGAGGCCCAGCGCCCGCAGACCGAGGGTCGTGTCCAGCCAGGAGCCCAGTGCGGTCAGCGGCCCGCGCTCGGCCAGCAGCAGGACCAGCGCGAACAGCGCGCCGATGATCGCGAGGATCTGCAGGCCGCCAGGGTAGAGATTGATCGACAGGTCGTTCAGGATCGAGCCGTCGTAGCTCCAGGACAGGAAGGAGCCGACGACCACGAGCACGACGCCGGCCATCCCGAGCGGCCACGCGATCGGCCGTCCCGTCGGCTGCGCCGTCTCCGGCTCGGCCGGGGTAGTTGTCTTGACGTCACTCATGCCCGGTCCACCACCCTTGCTCCGAGCAGGCCCTGCGGCCTGAACACCAGTACCAGGATCAGGATCACGAACGCCCAGACGTCCTTCCAGGAACCGCCGCCGAACTGGCCCGGTATGTACTGCGTGGCCATCGCCTCGACGACGCCCAGCACCAGGCCGCCGACGACAGCGCCGTACACGTTGCCGATGCCGCCGAGAACCGCGGCGGTGAAGGCCTTCAGGCCGGCCAGGAAGCCCATCCTGAAGTCGATGTTGTTGTTCTGGAAGCCCTGCGAGATGCCGGCGATCGCGGCCAGCACGGCGCCCAGCGCGAACGCGACCACGATGATCCGGTCCACGTTGATACCCATCAGCCGGGCGGTGTCCGGGTCCTGCGACACGGCCTGCATACCCCGGCCGAGCCGGGTCCGGTTGATGAAGAACCACAGCAGGACCGCGCAGACCACCAGCGCAGCGACGGTGAAGATCGCCGATCGCTGGATCGTCACGCCGCCGACGTCGATCGCCTGACCGGTGACCACGTCGATCTGCGGGAACGGGATGCGCTGCTTGGCGCTCGGCCACTCGATGCTGCTGATCAGCGTATCGAAGATCACCCAGCCGAGCTCCGCGGCCACGGCAGCGACCGCGGCCGCCTCCAGGATCGCGATCGGCTTGATCTCGGTGCCCGCGTTCTTGCGTACGGCGAGGGACAGCAACCAGCCGACCGCCGTACCGGCCACGGTGCCGCCGATGACGACGCCCAGTACCAGCAGGAAGGACAGATCACCGTTGATCAACCGGACCACGACCCACAGCGCGACCGCGCCGACGGCGCCGCCGATCAGCGGTGCCCGGTCGTACCACTTGGTCACCGGGTGGTCGAGCGGCGCCTTGGACGCAATGGAACCGACGAAGTAGCCGAGTCCGATCGCCAACGCGGCGAACACCACGACCGTCCAGCCCGGGCGCTCGTAGAACAGCCGGACGAACTCCTGCAGGAACACCGAGATGCCGATCGCTGTGATCAGCGGTGCGAGTCGTGGCGCGTTCCGCAGGGGACGGTACGCGACACGTTCCATTGCCACCGCGGTGCCGACCGACGCGATGATGGCGCCGACGATCATGACCGGCAGGATCCACACGCTGGTCTCACCGTCGAAGAACAACAGGTAAGTGGTCAGTGCGCCGAACGCACCGATCATGAAGACCTCGCCATGGGCGAAGTTGATGAGCTGCACGATGCCGTAGACGACGGTGTACCCGACGGCGATCAGGGCGTACAGCGATCCCAGGGTCAGCCCGTTCACGAGCTGCTGGAAGAACTGGTCCACGTCGACCTCCCAACTGCCTCAGTTCCGAACATGCCGCGGGGGTGGGAGGATCCGCTCCCACCCCCGAGGCATGAGGTCGACTCGATTACTTGCTCTCGAAGTCCTTGGTCTCGACGGTGGTCCACTTGCCGCCGGCGACCTTGTAGACGGTGAGCACCTTCGAGGTGGTGTCGCCGTACTGGTCGAAGGCGACCTTGCCGGTCACGCCGTCGAAGGAGACCTTACCGAGCGCCTCGACCGTCTTCTCGCGCGCGGACTCGACATCGGCCGCGTCCTTCAGCGACTCCTTCAGCGCGTTGATGATCGCGTTCGCCGCGTCGTAGGAGTAGCCGCCGTACGCCGCGTACGGGTCCTTGAACCCGGCCGCGTTGTAGTCCTCGACGAACTTCTTCGCCGACTCCAGCTGGTCGATCGGGGCGCCGACCGAGGTGGCCAGGTCGTTGTTGCTGGTCGCACCGCCCAGGCTGATGAACTTCGGGTCGTAGATGCCGTCGCCGCCCATCAGCGGGATGTTCAGGCCGGCCGCCTTCATCTGCTGCGAGAGCGGACCCGCGTTCGGGTACTCACCGCCGTAGTAGACGGCCTGCGGCGCGGACGGCTTGACCGCCGAGATGACCGCCTGGTAGTTCGAGTCGTCCGGGTTGATGGTCTGCGCCGCGACGATCTGACCACCCAGCTTCTTGAACTCCTCGGTGAAGGTGCCGACCAGGCCCTGGCCGTACGCCTTCTTGTCGTGGATCGTGGCGACCTTGGTGATCTTCGCCGTCTCGTACAGGTAGCGAGCGGCGAACGGGCCCTGGACCGCGTCGGTGGTGCAGGTCCGGAAGTAGGTCGGGTACGGCCGCTTCGGGTCGGTCTGCCAGTTCGCGCCCTGGGTCAGACCCGGGCCGGTGTTGGCCGGCGAGACCTGCACGATGTTCTTCGGCGCGAGGACCGGCTGGACCTGCTGGCTGACGCTGGTGTTCAGCGTGCCGACGACGCCGATCACCTCAGGGTCCGAGGACAGCGCGGTGGCGGCGTTCTTGCCGACGTCCGGCTTCGCCTCGTCGTCCTTCGCGTCGACCTCGAGCTTCCACCCGGGGATCGCGTTGGAGTCGTTGGCCTGCTTCACGGCCAGCTCGACCGAGTGCTGGATACCCAGACCCAGCGCGGACAGGTCTCCCGACAAAGGCGCGATCACGCCGATCTTGGCGGTCTTCGTCGCTTCTCCGGAGCCCCCGCCACCGTCGTCGCCACTGCGTGAACCGCAGGCAGTCAGGGCCAACGACGCAACGATCAGCGACGCGCCGACCCGTACTACGGAACGCTGTTGCACTGTTCCTCCCATGTCTGGATAGTCCGAGCAGATCCCCGGACTCCCGCGAATGCCGCGAGCACCCGCAGGTTAGACCTCCCATGGCTCCTGAGGCGATGTCACGCAGCGTGTGTTGTGAGGTCGTTACAGCGGTAAGCAGCGTGAATGCTTGTGATTGCTGTACGCAGGCTGGGCGCCGTACGCGGAGAGTGATTCAGTCGCTACCACCCGCCTCGTCAACGACCAACTCCGCGACCTGGCGCATGGAAACTCTTTTGTCCATGGCGGTTTTCTGGATCCACCGGAACGAGTCCGGCTCGGACAGTCCGAACTTCGTCTGCAGGATCGACTTGGCCCGGTCCACCAGTTTGCGGGTCTCCAGCCGCTCGGCCAGGTCGGCGACCTCACGCTCCAGCTCGGCGAGCTCGACGTACCGGGAGGCGGCGATCTCGATCGCGGGCAGCAGATCGGCTTTGGAGAACGGTTTCACCAGGTACGCCATGGCGCCGGCGTCGCGAGCGCGCTCGACCAGCTCGCGCTGCGAGAACGCGGTCAGCATCAGCACCGGCGCGATCCGCTCGCCGGCGATCTTCTCCGCCGCGCTCAGCCCGTCCAGCTTCGGCATCTTGACGTCGAGAATGACCAGGTCCGGTCGATGCTCGGTGGCCAGCCGGATGGCCTCTTCCCCGTCGCCGGCCTGCCCGACGACGTCGTACCCCTCCTCGGCCAGCATCTCGGCCAGATCCATCCGGATCAGCGCCTCGTCCTCAGCGATCACCACACGCTTAGCAGTCACGCCAGACACTTTATCGATCCGCCCACCAACTGCGGGCACGCGAGGTGCCGATCGCGTCGTGCCAGGCGGACCCGGCCTGCAATCCCAGCAAAACAAGGAGATCGGTTGCTGCGTCGGGCCAATGCCGACGGCGCGCCGCGCGCCCCCACCAGGGCCGACCCGATCGATGGGCTAGGATTCCTGGCGCAGCGCCCTGGTAATCCAATCGGCAGAGATAGTGGTCTCAAACACCATACAGTGTGGGTTCGAGTCCCACCCAGGGCACATTTCTTGTCGGCGCTGCCCGCGAAACTCCTTTCATGTACGACGGGAGGACGCGGGCGCTCGCCTTGGCCGCCATCGCCGCCGGCGAGAGCCTCAACTCGATCAGCAAGCGCCTCGGCACGAGCCGCGCTACGCTCCGTGACTGGCGTGACCGTCCGGGTCGCGCCGACGACCCCACCGCGTGTCCCCGCTGCACGAACGGGAAGCTGGAGCGAGGCCCATATGCGCAGCTGCTCGGCCTGTTCCTCGGCGACGGATGCCTGTCGTCGCAGGCGAAGGGCGTCTACCCACTTCGCATCACCTGCGATGTCGTCTATCCCCGGCTGGTCGAAGAGGCGGCTGCCGCAGTGAGAGCTGTCCACCCGGCGCGGCCGGTGCACCGGACCGAAGCACCGGGATGTGTGGTGCTCACGTCGTACTGGAAGCACTGGCCTTGTCTGTTCCCGCAGCACGGCCCGGGACCGAAGCACCTCCGCCGCATCGAACTCGCCGACTGGCAACAGCAGGTCGTTGCCGACTTCCCTGAGTCGTTCCTTCGAGGCCTGTTCGACGCCGATGGCTGCCGGGTGACGAAGCTGCCTCGCCGGAACGCGCTGTCGGTCGCCCGGTGGCAGGCGGTCGCCAGGCTGGACGAGTTCATCGGCCCGAAGTCTTAGCCCTGAAAGCAGTTGAGGCGGGCGGTCGGATGACCGCCCGCCTCGGGCGACGAACTCTGGTTGGTTCTACCTGGGTTCCGGGGTGCGGTAGGCGGGGGCGATGCCTTCGATGGCGTCGCCCATCCGGTGGACCCGGAGGGCGTTGGTGGAGCCGGGGATGCTGGGCGGCGAGCCGGCCACGATGACGACGATGTCGCCCTTGTTGAGCTTGCCGAGCTCGAGCAGGCGCTGGTCGACCTGGCGGACCATCTCGTCGGTGTGGTCGACGGTGGGGACGATGTGCGTCTCGATGCCCCAGACCACGCTGAGCCAGGCGCTGACCGACGGGACCGGGGTGAAGGCGAGCACCGGGATCTCGGTGCGGTAGCGGGCCAGCCGGAGCGCGGTGTCACCGGACTGGGTGAACGCGACCAGGAACTTCGCGTCCAGCCGCTCGGCGACGTCCGCGGCCGCCCGGGCGATCACGCCGCCCTTGGTGCGCGGCTCCCACTCGATCTCCTTGAGCCGGCTGAGGCCGTGCTGCTCGGTCGAGGAGACGATCCGCGACATCGTCTTCACGGTCTCGATCGGGAACCGGCCGACGCTGGTCTCGCCGGACAGCATCACCGCGTCGGCGCCGTCGAGTACGGCGTTCGCGACGTCGGACGCCTCGGCCCGGGTCGGGCGCGGGGCGGAGATCATCGACTCCAGCATCTGGGTGGCGACGATCACCGGCTTCGCGTTCAGCCGGGCCTGGTCGATGATCAGCTTCTGCACGACCGGGACCTCCTCGAGCGGGAGCTCCACGCCGAGGTCGCCGCGGGCCACCATGAACCCGTCGAAGGCCTCGATGATCTCGTCCAGGTTGGCCACCGCCTGCGGCTTCTCGATCTTGGCGATGACCGGGACCCGCAGGCCCTCCTCGTCCATGATCTTGTGCACCAGCTGGACGTCGGAGGCGTCCCGGACGAACGACAGCGCGATCATGTCGGCCGGCAGGTGCAGCGCCCAGCGCAGGTCCTCGGCGTCCTTCTCCGACAGCGCCGGCACGCTGACCGCGACGCCGGGCAGGTTGATGCCCTTGTGGTTCGACACCGGCCCGCCGACGGTGACCCGGCAGACCACGTCGGTCTCGGTCACCTCCTCGGCGACCAGCGCGATCCGGCCGTCGTCGATCAGCAGCTGGTCGCCCGGCTTCACGTCACCGGGCAGCCCGTCGTAGGTCGTGCCGCAGATGGTCGCGTCCCCGGGAACCTCCCGGGTGGTGATGGTGAAGCGCTCGCCGTAGGTCAGCGTGACCTTGCCTTCGGCGAACTCGGCCAGCCGGATCTTCGGCCCCTGCAGGTCGACCAGGATGCCGACGTTCTGGCCGGTCTCGGCCGCTGCAGTGCGGATCCGCTGATAGATGCGCTCATGCTCGGCATGGGCGCCATGGCTCAGGTTGAGCCTTGCGACGTCCATACCTGCTTGGACGAGTTCCAGGATGCGCTCGGGGGCGGCCGTAGCCGGGCCGAGCGTACAAACGATCTTTGCGCGACGCACGTCACAAAACCCTACTCCTACAAACCACTGTGCCCGCTGGTCCGCCCCCATTACTGGACAGTTAACAGCTGATGGCAATCAGGGGCGGAGCCTGAATCGTCAAGAAGGCAAGGGGGTGTAGGCCCCGACGGTGACCTCGCCACTGAGCTCGGCGGTGACGGACTGGAGGCCGATCGGCTGGCCGTCGGCGTACGTGATCAGGGTGACCTCACCCGGCCGGCGCAACGTGTACCCCAGCGCGAAGGCGTACGCCGCTCCCCCGGTCGTCCCGTTCGTGTACGTCGTGACCGGCAGACCGTTGACCACCTTGTGCTCCGGCCCGACCTGCCGGTGCAGGTGCCCCGACAGCAGCAGCGTCGCGCACCCCCGCGCGGCGGTGTCGGCGAACGAGGCGGGGTCGTGGACGACGAACGTCGAGATGCGCTTGTCCTCCGCCTGCTCGCAGGCGACGTCGGCGAGTCGCTCGGACTGCTCGGCGATCGTCTCCTCGCCCGGCGAGTCGGCGCTGCCGAGCCCGGTCCGGGTCGGGTCGCTGTCGCCGAGGAACCGGATCCCTTCCACCTCGACCGGTTTGCTGTCCAGCACGGTGAACCCGTTCTTGCGCATCGCGTCCTCGATGTGCCCGCCGGCGTCGTGGTTGCCGGCCACCGCGACCACCTTGAGGTCGCGGAAGTGCTGGGCCAGCGAGTTGATGCTGAACACCTCCCACGACTGACCGGACGAGGAGTCGTCGCCGGCGTCGATCAGCACCTTCGCCCCGGCCACCTTCGCCACCTCGGCCGCGAACGGGTCCATCCCGATGTTGTCGTGCCGGTCCGACACCAGCAGCGCGACGGTCTCACCCTCGGTCGCCTGGTGGATCCGGCCGCCGACCCGGCTGACCCGGTCCCGCAGCCGGCCGTAGAACTCGGTGGAGCGCTCGTACGTCTCGACCGCCGTACGGATGACTCCGATACCGCCGGTGGTGGAGAACCCGGACGCGACCTCGACGCTCTTCAGCCGTTCGTCGAAGGACAGCTCGGGCAGCAGCTGGTGCAGCGGCCGCCACTCGGTCGGCGGCACCTCGGCCGGCCGCATCCGGCCCGGGCCGAAGATCGACGCGATCGTGATCAGCATCGCGACCAGTACGACGATCGCGCGGTGCTCGAACCGGCGTTCGTGCTTGTGCACCAGGTCCCACAGCTCACGCCGCCGGCGTGCGCCGAGAGCGGTCCAGACCGTTGCCACCACCACCGCGACCAGCAGGCCGGTGCCGGCGCCGGCGACCGCGTTGTCGACCGCCATCTCCTCGATCACCTGCTGGATCCGGGCGATCTCACCATCGGGCTGGGAGGCGATCAACGCGTCCCGGTTGAGCAGCTCGGTGAGGTTGGTGGCGTCGGTCTCCTGGATGTCGATGTTGACGCCGATCCCGAGCGGCGCGTTGGTGGACAGCCGCAGCCGCGGCAGTACGGCGCCCAGGTCGAGCGTCGCGTGGCCGTCGAAGGTCGGTGAGACGGTGGCGGCGTGCGCGCCGATGGTGACCCGCTCGGAGTCGTTGGCGAACCCGAACAGCCCGACCCCGACCGAGGTGACGAGAAAGAGCAGGCTGAGCCCGGCCCACGGTGCGATCGCACGGAGCCGGGCTCTGGTCACCAGGCGGCGGCTAGCCATGGGTCAACCGTATTGGTCCGGGCAAGGCATCGCATCCCGAACTGCCGCGGGCCGCAGGCAACAAACTGTTGCCTGCGGCCCGGATCATCGTTCCCTCAGACTGCCAGTGGGCGGGCTGTGGGTGGGATGGGCGTCGGCAGGGTCGACGAGCCGGTGAGGAGGGTGTCGACGCCGTTGGCGCAGGAGCGCCCCTCGGCGATCGCCCAGACGATCAGGGACTGGCCGCGGCCGGCGTCGCCGCAGGCGAACACCCCCTCGACCGAGGTGTGGTAGTTCTTGTCCCGCTTCACGTTGCCGCGCTCGTCCAGCTCGACGCCGAGCTGCTCGAGGAAGCCCTCGCGCTCCGGGCCGAGGAAGCCCATCGCGAGCAGCACCAGCTGCGCCGGGATGGTCCGCTCGGTGCCCTCGATCGGCGTGAACTTCCCGTCCTTGAGCTCGACCTCGACCAGGTTCAGCCCGGACACGTTGCCGTGGGCATCGGACTCGAAGTTGACGGTCGAGACCGAGTACACCCGCTCGCCGCCCTCCTCGTGCGCCGAGGCGACCCGGTAGATCATCGGGTACGTCGGCCACGGCTGCCCGGCCGGCCGGTCGTCGCCCGGCCGCGGCATGATCTCCAGCTGGGTGACCGAGCGGGCCCCCTGCCGGTGCGCGGTGCCGAGGCAGTCGGCGCCGGTGTCACCGCCGCCGATGATCACCACGTCCTTGCCGGTGGCAAGGATCTGGTTGTCGACGGTCTGGCCGAGGGCGACCCGGTTGGCCTGCGGCAGGTACTCCATCGCCTGGTGGATGCCGCCGTACTCGCGGCCCGGCACCGGCAGGTCGCGGGCCGCGGTCGCACCGGTCGCGATGACGACGGCGTCGTACCGCTGCTTGAGCTGGGTCCCGGTGACGTCCACGCCGACGTTGACGCCGGAGCGGAAGACCGTGCCCTCCTCCTTCATCTGCTGGATCCGGCGGTCGACCTGAACCTTCTCCATCTTGAACTCGGGGATGCCGTAGCGCAGCAGCCCGCCCGGAGCGTCGGCCCGCTCGTAGACCGCGACGGTGTGACCGGCTCGGGTCAACTGCTGGGCGGCGGCCAGGCCGGCCGGGCCGGAGCCGACGACGGCGATCGTCTTGCCGGTCAGCCACTCCGGCGGCTGCGGCTTCACGTCACCGGTGTCCCAGGCCTTGTCGATGATCGCGACCTCGACGTTCTTGATCGTCACCGGGTCCTGGTTGATGCCGAGCACGCAGGAGGTCTCGCACGGCGCCGGGCACAGCCGGCCAGTGAACTCCGGGAAGTTGTTGGTCGCGTGCAGCCGCTCGATCGCGCTGGACCAGTCGTCGCGCCAGACCAGGTCGTTCCACTCCGGGATCAGGTTGCCCAGCGGGCAGCCGTTGTGGCAGAACGGGATGCCGCAGTCCATGCATCGCCCGGCCTGCTTGGTGATGATCGGCAGCAGCGCCTTGCCGGGCCCACCGGGGTAGACCTCTTTCCAGTCCTTGACCCGCTCGTCGACCGGGCGCCGTCCGGCGACCTCCCGGCCGGTGGTCAGGAATCCCTTCGGGTCAGCCATCAGATGGCCTCCATCATCGCTCGCGTGGTGGCGTCCTCGTCCAGCCCGTCCCGCTCGGCGGCCGCCTTGGCCGCCAGCACCCGGGCGTAGTCGCGGGGCATCACCGTGGTGAACCTGGCAGCGGCGGCCGGCCAGTCGGCGAGCAGCTTGGCCGCCCGTTCCGAACCGGTCTCCTCGTGGTGCCGCCGGACCAGGTCGTGCAGCAGTTCGGACTCGTCCGCGGTGACCGGGTGCAGGTCCACCAGGTCCGGGTTCACCAGGGAGTGGTCCAGGTCGAGCACGTGGGCCACGCCGCCCGACATGCCCGCCGCGAAGTTCCGGCCGACGGCGCCCAGTACGACGACGCGCCCACCGGTCATGTACTCGCAGGCGTGGTCGCCGACCGCCTCGACGACCGCGGTGGCGCCGGAGTTCCGGACGCAGAACCGCTGGCCGGCGCCGCCGCTGATGAACAGTTCGCCGGACGTCGCGCCGTACGCGATGACGTTGCCGGCGATGATCTGGTCGGCCGCGTCGAACCGGGCCCGGCGGTCGGGCCGGATCACCACCCGGCCACCGGACAGGCCCTTGCCGACGTAGTCGTTGGCGTCGCCCTCCAGACGCAGCGTGACACCGCGCGGGACGAAGGCGGCGAACGAGTTGCCGGCCGACCCGGTGAAGGTCAGGTCGATGGTGCCGTCGGCCAGGCCGGCGGACCGGTACCGCTTGGTGATCTCGTGGCCGAGCATCGTCCCGACGGTCCGGTTGACGTTGCGGATCGGCAGCTGCGCGCGCACCGGCTCACCGGTCTCGAGCGCCGGCCGGCAGATCCGGATCAGCTCGTTGTCGAGCGCCTTGTCCAGGCCGTGGTCCTGCTCGACGGTCCGGTGCAGCGCGGCGCCCTCGGGCAGCGCCGGCACGTGCAGGATCGGCGACAGGTCGAGGCCGTCGGCCTTCCAGTGGTCGACCGCGCGCCGGATGTCCAGCACCTCGGCGTGCCCGATCGCCTCGTCCAGCGTCCGGAAGCCCAGCTCGGCCAGGTACTCGCGGACCTCCTCGGCGATGAACTCGAAGAAGTTCACCACGAACTCCGGCTTGCCGGAGAACCGTTCGCGCAGCACCGGGTTCTGGGTGGCGACGCCGACCGGGCAGGTGTCCAGGTGGCAGACCCGCATCATGATGCAGCCCGACACCACCAGCGGTGCGGTGGCGAAGCCGTACTCCTCGGCGCCGAGCAGCGCCGCGACGATCACGTCCCGCCCGGTCTTCAGCTGGCCGTCGGTCTGGACGACGATCCGGTCCCGCAACCCGTTCAGCAGCAGGGTCTGCTGGGTCTCGGCGAGGCCGAGCTCCCACGGACCACCCGCGTGCTTCAGCGAGGTCAGCGGGGACGCACCGGTCCCGCCGTCGTGACCCGAGATCAGTACGACGTCCGCGTGCGCCTTGCTGACACCGGCGGCGATCGTGCCGACGCCGACCTCGGAGACGAGCTTCACGTGGACGCGCGCCTGCGGGTTGGCGTTCTTCAGGTCGTGGATCAGCTGGGCCAGATCCTCGATCGAGTAGATGTCGTGGTGCGGCGGCGGCGAGATCAGCCCGACCCCTGGTGTCGAGTGCCGGGTCTTGGCCACCCACGGGTACACCTTCGGGCCGGGCAGCTGACCGCCCTCGCCGGGCTTCGCGCCCTGCGCCATCTTGATCTGGATGTCGTCGGAGTTCGTCAGGTACTCCGAGGTGACGCCGAACCGGCCGGACGCGACCTGCTTGATCGAGCTGCGCCGGTTCGGGTCGTACAGCCGGTCCGGGTCCTCGCCGCCCTCACCGGTGTTCGACTTGCCGCCGAGCCGGTTCATCGCGATCGCGAGGGTCTCGTGCGCCTCGGCGCTGATCGAGCCGTAGCTCATCGCGCCGGTGGAGAACCGCTTCACGATCTCGCTGACCGGTTCGACCTCCTCCACCGGGATCGGCTCCCGGTCGGACTGGAAGCCGAACAGGCCGCGCAGCGTCATCAGCCGCTCCGACTGCTCGTCGACGCGGGACGTGTACTGCTTGAAGATGTCGTAGCGCCCGGTCCGGGTGCTGTGCTGCAGCCGGAAGACCGTGTCCGGGTCGAACAGGTGCGGCTCGCCCTCACGCCGCCACTGGTACTCGCCGCCGATCTCCAGCTTGCGGTGCGCGGCCAGGATGCCGTCGGCCGGGTACGCGCGCAGGTGCCGGCGCCGGACCTCCTCGGCGATCGTGTCCAGCCCTATCCCGCCGAGCTTGGACGACGTGCCGGTGAAGTAGGTCTCGACCAGGTCCGGCGCCAGGCCGGTCGCCTCGAAGATCTGGGCGCCCGTGTACGACGCGACCGTCGACACACCCATCTTCGACATGACCTTGAGGACGCCCTTGCCGAGCGACTTCACCACGTTGCGGACGGCCTGCTCGGGCTCGACACCCGGCAGGTAGGTGCCCTGGCGGCACAGGTCCTCGACCGATTCCAGCGCGAGGTACGGGTTGACCGCGGCCGCGCCGTACCCCATCAGCAGGGCGACGTGGTGGACCTCGCGGACGTCACCGGCCTCGACCACCAGGCCGACCTGGGTGCGGGTCTTCTCCCGCACCAGGTGGTGGTGGACCGCGGCGGTCAGCAGCAGCGACGGGATCGGCGCGCTGTCGGCGTTCGAGTGCCGGTCGGACAGCACCAGGATCCGGGCGCCGTCCTCGATCGCGGCGCTCGCCTCGGCGCAGATCGCCTCGAGCCGCGCCTTCAGCGCCTCGCCGCCACCCTCGACGTCGTACACACCGCGCAGCACCGTGGTCGCCAGGCCCGGCATGTCGCCGTCCAGGTTGATGTGGCGCAGCTTGGCCAGCTCGTCGTTGGTGATCACCGGGAACGGCAGCACCACCTGGCGGCAGGATGCCGGGCTCGGGTTCAGCAGGTTCGCCTCCGGGCCGAGCGACGAGGACAGCGAGGTCACCAGCTCCTCGCGGATCGCGTCCAGCGGCGGGTTCGTGACCTGCGCGAACAGCTGCGCGAAGTAGTCGAACAGCAGCCGCGGCCGCTCGCTGAGCACGGCGATCGGCGTGTCGGTGCCCATCGACCCGATCGGCTCGGTTCCGGTCTTGGCCATCGGGGTGAGGATGACCCGCAGCTCCTCCTCGGTGTACCCGAACACCTGCTGGCGGCGGGTGACCGAGGCGTGGCTGTGCACGACGTGCTCACGCTCGTGCAGGTCCTCGAACCGGATCAGGCCGGCGTGCAGCCACTCGTCGTACGGGTGCTCGCCGGCGAGCGCGTTCTTCACCTCGGAGTCGGTGATGATCCGGTGCGCGTCGACGTCGACCAGGAAGATCTTGCCCGGCTCGAGCCGGCCCTTCTCGGTGACCGTGGCCGGGTCGATGTCCAGCACGCCGGCCTCGGACGCGAGTACGACGAGACCGTCCTCGGTGACCCAGTAGCGCGACGGGCGCAGGCCGTTGCGGTCCAGGACGGCGCCGACCTTCGTGCCGTCGGAGAAGACCACCGACGCCGGGCCGTCCCACGGCTCCATCAGGGTCGAGTGGAACTCGTAGAAGGCGCGCCGCTGCGGGTCCATCGTGGTGGCGTTCTCCCACGCCTCCGGGATCATCATCAGCATCGCGTGCGGCAGCGACCGGCCGCCCAGGTGCAGCAGCTCCAGGACCTCGTCGAACGACGCCGAGTCGGAGGCTCCCGGCGTACAGATCGGGTAGAGCTGCTCCAGGTCGCCCGGGATCAGGTCGCTGGCCAGCAGCGCCTCGCGGGCCCGCATCCAGTTCCGGTTGCCCTGGACGGTGTTGATCTCACCGTTGTGGGCGATGTACCGGTACGGGTGGGCCAGCGGCCAGGACGGGAACGTGTTGGTGGAGAACCGCGAGTGCACGACACCGATCGCGGAGCTGAGGTCGGGGTCGGTCAGCTCGGGGAAGAACTTGTCCAGCTGGTCGGTGGTCAGCATCCCCTTGTAGGTGATGGTCCGGCCGGACAGCGACGGGAAGTAGGTCTCGGTGTCCTTCTCGGCGCGCTTGCGCAGCCGGAAGGCCATCCGCTCCAGCGCCAGGCCGAGCACCCGGCCCGCCTTGGCGGCGACGAACAGCTGCTTGAAGGTCGGCATCACCGAGCGGGCGGTGGCGCCGAGCAGGTCCGGGGTGGTCGGGACGTCGCGCCAGCCCAGGACGGCCAGGTTCTCCTCCGCGGCGAGCTCCTCGATCCGGGCGACCGCCTTGGCGGCGTCGTCCGGGTCGGCCGGGAGGAACGCGATACCGGTCGCGTAGCTGCGCTGCACCGGCAGCTCGAACTCGCACACCTTGCGGTAGTACGCGTCCGGGATCTGGATCAGAATGCCGGCGCCGTCGCCGGAGTCCGGTTCGGCGCCGGAAGCGCCGCGGTGCTCGAGGTTGCGCAGGGCGGTCAAGGCCTTCGCCACGATGTCGTGGCTGGGTTCACCGGTCAGGGTCGCGACGAAGGCGACACCACAAGCGTCGTGCTCGTGCTGTCCGTCGTAGAGACCCTCGCTCGGGAATGGGGGGCGACCAAACATTCAGGAGCTCCCGTCGTCCTACGGTCAACAACTGGCCGCGGGACAACACTGGCCCAAGCCGGGAGTCCCGAGACTACCTCATGACGCCCGACAGATGGACTTCCATTCCACCGTCACCACGCCCTTCTCACCCACAGTAAGCAAGCGCTCACTACCAGCCCCTATCTTCCCAACAACCCCCTTTCCGAACCACCCTTGTCCCCCAAAATTCACCTGCTGAGACAACCCACGACTGGTAAGCCCTACCCATGACCTGGCAGCCCGCTCGCGAATGGCGTCCGCTGACCTCCGGCACCGGTCAGGCGACCGGCGGCGTCTGGCTCACTGGCGACGGTGAGGTCGTCAAACGCCTTGTGCCCGGCGTGGAGGACCCGAGGCACCACGCCTACTGGCAACGCCAGGCGCTGGTCGCCTCGTCCGGGGTGGTCGCGAGCACCCCGGGCCTCCGCGCACCGGCGTGTCTTGGTGTCGAGCAGGACTCCGGCGGCATCACGCTGCGCATGGCCCGTGTGGAGCCCGCTGTGTGGACTGGAGAGGCTCTGGCTGGCGCTCTAGGCCGGTTTGCGCGGTTGAAGCTGGCCGAGCCCTCGTGGGGTGCGCGGCACGTACTGCGAGACCGTCTCGCGACCGTAGAGCGCCGAGGCGGCTGGACGGCCCTCCCCCACCACCCCGCGACTGAGGCGTTGTGGGTACGACGTGACGCTGCACTGGACGTGCTGGACGCACTCCCGCGCGTGCCGACCCACGGCGATGCCCATCCGGTGAACCTGCTGGGTCGCGACGGGGACGACGTACTGGCCATCGACTGGGAGCAGTTCGGCCTCGCCCCGGCCGGCTTCGACCTCGCCTACCTGCTGCTGGCCGTGGACACACCACTGGACGAGCTCCTGGCAGCTCACGGTGGCGAGGTGGACGCCGTACGACGTGGCGCCGTCCTGGTGGCGGCGTACACGGCCGCGTCACGCGCCGCCTGGTCAGTCACCCAACCCAACCCCGGCCATCACATCGAGCGGCTGAAGCAACTGATGCCGGTCGTCGAGGAGGCTGTCACCCACGCGTCGTAGCGGGCGAAGATAGTCACGGTGGCGTCGTTGGGCGATCGAGTTTTGGAGGAAGACATGGCACTGGACGACTTCCCGCGGTATCCGTTGTTGTTCGGGGCGAGTCCGGTGCATCCGCTCGAGCGGCTGAGTGCGCACCTGGGTGGGGCGCGGATCTGGGCGAAGCGGGAGGACTGCAACTCGGGGCTCGCGTACGGCGGGAACAAGACGCGGAAGCTGGAGTACCTGATCCCGGACGCGCTCGCCCAGGGCGCGGACACGCTGGTGTCGATCGGCGGCTACCAGTCCAACCACACCCGGCAGGTCGCCGCGGTCGCCGCGAAGGTGGGCCTGAAGGCGGTGCTGGTGCAGGAGAACTGGGTGGACTGGCCGGACGCGCTGAACGACCGGGTCGGCAACATCCTGCTCAGCCGGATCATGGGCGCCGAGGTCCGGCTCGACCCGGCGGGTTTCGGGATCGGCTTCAAGGACAGCTGGAAGCAGGCGCTCGCGGACGTCGAGGCGCGCGGCGGCACGCCGTACGCGATCCCGGCCGGTGCCTCGGACCACCGGCTCGGCGGGCTCGGCTTCGCCCAGTGGGCCTACGAGGTGGAGCAGCAGGAACGCGAGCTCGGCATCTTCTTCGACACGATCGTCGTCTGCGCGGTGACCGGCTCGACCCAGGCCGGGATGATCGCGGGCTTCGCCGGGCAGGACCGGCCGCGGCGCGTGATCGGCATCGACGCAAGCGCCAAGCTGCAGGAGACCCACGACCAGGTCGGCCGGATCGCCCGCGCGACCGCGGAGCTGATCGGGCTCGGCCGGGACCTGCGCGACGACGAGATCGTCGTCCTGGAGGGCTGGGCCGGCGACCTGTACGGCATCCCGGTCCAGTCGACCCTGGACGCGATCCGGCTGACCGGCGAGCTCGAGGGGATGATCATCGACCCGGTCTACGAGGGGAAGTCGATGGCCGGGCTGATCGACCTGATCCGGAACGGCGAGATCGCCAAGGACTCCACCGTCCTCTACGCCCACCTCGGCGGCCAGCCCGCGCTGAACGCCTACAGCGGGCTGTTCCGGGCCTAACCGATGCCGGGGCCGACCAGGGTGCCGACGAAATAGGTGAGGGCCGCGGCCAGGCCGCCGAGGATCAGCTGGCGGAGGCCGGAGTACCACCAGGAGCGCGAGGTGACCCGGGAGACGACCGCGCCGCAGAGAAACAGCGCACTCAAGGACAGGATCAGCGCGGGTACGACGTTGCCGGCGCCGAGGAGGTACGGCAGCAGCGGGATGAACGCGCCGACCGCGAAGCAGATGAACGAGGACGCGGCCGCGACGAGTGGATTCGGCAGGTCGTGCGGGTCGATGCCGAGCTCTTCGCGGACGTGTTCCTCGAGGGCTTGTTCCGGGTCGGTGTGGAACTGCTTGGCGACCTTGCTGGCCAGGTCCGGGTCGAGGCCCTTGGCGCGGTAGGTCTCGGCGAGCTCGATCTCCTCGTCGACCGGGTGCCGCTGGATCTCCTTGCGTTCCACCTCGATCTCGGCGCGGGCGAGCTCGCGCTGCGAGGCGACGGAGGTGTACTCCCCCGCCGCCATCGAGAACGCTCCCGCGGCCAGGCCGGCCAGCCCGGCCAGCACGATGAACTTCGAGCCGGACTCGGTGCCGCCGTCCATGCCGGCGATCAGGGCGAAGTTCGAGACCAGCCCGTCCATCGCCCCGAACACCGCCGGGCGCAGCCAGCCGCCGTTCACATCCCGGTGCGTGTGGTCACCGTGATGCTCGGCGGAAACCTCAGGTCCGTTAGTCACGGGCCCCGTCTGACCCGTTGCTCGACTCGACCTTGGACCGATTGGGCTCGGCAGCCGGCCCTCCGGCCGGCTCCGCCTCGCCGGAGTCCTCCGAGCTGCGCCCGGGACCGGCGGAGGTAGCCGCGTCGTCCTCCGGCGCCGTACCGTCTTCCGGCTTCGCGGGCTCGTCGGTCGACTCGGCGTCCTCGAGGGGTTTGCCGGCGGCGGGGCCGACGGAGATGTCTTCCTGGCCTGGGTACTTGACGGCGCTGATGGCGAAGGCGACGACCGCGAGGACGAACAGGACGAACGAGGTCCAGACGTTCAGCCGGAGGCCGAGGAAGTGGTTGACGGTGTCGATGCGCATGTTCTCGATCCACGCCCGGCCGGCGGTGTACGCGGCCACGTAGAGGAAGAACGCGCGGCCGTGACCGAGAGTGAAGCGGCGGCCGGCCAGGATGATCAGCGCGATCACGCCGGCGTTCCAGAGCGCTTCGTACAGGAACGTCGGGTGGAAGGTGGCGAAGTCCTTGAAGCCTTCCGGCCGGTGGTTGAAGGCGATCTCGAGCCCCCACGGCAGGTCGGTGGGCTTCCCGAACAGCTCCTGGTTGAAGTAGTTGCCGAACCGGCCGAAGATCTGGGCCAGCGCGAGCCCCGGCGCCATCGCGTCGGCGACCGCCAGGAACGGCACCTTGGCCCGCCGGCAGGCGATCCAGGCGCCGAGCGCGCCGAACCCGATCGCACCCCAGATGCCCAGCCCGCCGTTCCAGATCTTCAGCGCGTCGACGGGGTTCTCGCCCGGGCCGAAGTACAGCTCGGCGTCGGTGATCACGTGGTAGATCCGGGCGCCGACCAGCCCGAACGGGATGGCCCAGAACATGATGTCGGCGAGCACCGTCGGCGAACCGCCGCGCGCGACCCACCGGCGGCGGCCGAGCCAGTAGCCGGCGAAGATACCGGCCAGGATGCACAGCGCGTACGCGCGGATCGGCAGCGGACCGAGGTGCCAGACACCCTGGCTCGGACTGGGAATGGACGCCGGAACCATCACGGCGGAGATCAGACTAGACGGCATAGTAATCATGGCAAGCAGGAACGCTACTCGACCGTCCCCAGCGCGGCCAGAAACCCGTGGTCACGATGGGGACTCGGTGCGTGAGCCTCAGCCGGCCGCCACGGCCTCGTCGACGGCCTTCTGCAGGCCCTCGGCGGTGAGGTTGTCGGCGTCCAGCTGCTTGTCGTTGACGTAGACGGTCGGCGTGCCGGTCACCCCGCGGTCGTCGGCGGCCTTGGAGACGGTGTCGAGCCAGCCGCCGTAGCTGTTGTCCCGGACGGCCTGCTCGAACTTCGCGTCGTCGATGCCCAGCTGCTTGCCCAGCTCGATCAGCTGGTCGGTGGTCCAGGACTTGGAGAAGTCGGCGTACATCTCGTCGGCGTAGCTGAGCGCCTTGCCGTTCGCGGCCGCGGCGGCGAACGCGTTGGCCAGCCGCGGCGAGGCGTCCGGGTTCACGAAGGTCAGCGGCCAGTAGGTCAGGGTGGCGGTGCCGTCCTGGACGAGCTTGTCGACGGTGGCGCCGGTCTCCTCGTGGAACTCCGCGCAGTGCGGGCAGCGGAAGTCGAGGTAGATGTCGATGTGCGCCTTGGCGCCTACCGTGCCGACGGTGACGCCCTTGCCGGACGTGCCCGGTCCCTGGATCACGGCCGGTTCGGGGCGGCCGTTCGAGCTCACCTCGACCTTGGAGTGGCTGCGCCAGTACTGCACGCCGACGCCGCCGCCCAGGGCGAGCACCAGCACGATCACCACGACGATCCCGGGCGTGATCCGCCGCTTCTTCTGCTGCAGCAGCGGGTTCACGGGGGTTTTGGTCTTGCTCACGACGCCGGGGCTCCTGTCGGGGGTGTGTGCGGATCGGACTCGAGGGCGAACTTACTCACCGGGCTCAACCACAGCCAGACTGCCAGCAGCAGCAGGCCGACGTCCCGCAGGATCTCCTGCAGGTACTTGGTGTCACCCGGGGCGACCTGCCCGCCGCCACCGAAGCAGCCGCAGTCGATCGCCAGGCCGCGCGCCCAGGCGGAGGCCACCGCGGCGATGAACACGACCATGAAAACACCCGCGGCGACCGCCGCGGCGCGGACACCGAAACCGACGATCAACAGCAATCCGATCGCGATCTCCAGGAATGGCAGTCCCCACCCGACCGGGGCGACCAGCGCCTCCGGCAGCAGTTCGTACGCGCGGACCGCCTGGGACGCGGTCTCCGGATCGGTCACCTTCAACGCGCCGGCCACCAGCATCACACCACCGAGCACGAGCCGCGCCACCAACGACACCCAGGGGAACCAAGACTGGTGCTTCGCACGGAAAGAAGATGAAGAAGAAGTCGAAGGGGCCGTCACTGGTTGTCCTCCACCAGCTTTCCGAAGTCATGCGCCAGGTCGCCGATGGCGGCGTTCGACAACCACAGCACGTTCGCCTTGTCGGTCTTGCCGAAACCGAGCACCTGCGCGCCGTGACCGACCTCGTAGCCACCGGACGGCAGCTTCTTCATGCCTTCCACCGGCACACCGACGGCCTTCGCGACGTTCTTGATCTCGGTCAGCGACCCGGTCAGCCCCACGAAGGCCGGGTCGAAGCGGTCCAGGTACTTGCGCATCACCGGGCCGGTGTCGCGGGACGGGTCGGTGGTGATGAACAGCACCTGGACCTGGTCCCGGACCGGCTCGTCGAGCTTGGTCAGCGCGGACGCCACGTCGGCCATCACGGTCGGGCAGACGTCCGGGCAGTTGGTGTAGCCGAAGAACACCAGCGTGACCGGCTTCTTGGTCGAGGTGACCAGGTTGAACGGGTTCCCGCCGGTGTCGGTCAGGGTCTGCGCGGGCATCGCGTACGGCCGGTCCAGCGCTGCCCCGCGCAACCCGTTCGGGTCCTGGGTGGTGCGGATGATCGCGCCACCGGGGTTGTCCGCCTGTTCCTTGTCCTTGCCGCCGCTGCAGCCCGCGAGGGCGAGCAGAGCCACCGCGGCGAGCAGAAGGGCCGCGTTCCTGGTTCGACTCACGGCGTGTTCAACGACCGGCGGCCGCGCGGGGTTCCCGTCGGACACCCTCGGCCAGGTCCTCGGTGAGCTCGCGTACGGCGGCCGGGCCGCCGTCCCCGAGCGCCTTCACCAGCGCCGCGCCGACGATCGCCGCGTCCGCGAACGCCACCACCCCGGCCGCCTGGTCGCCGTTCGAGATCCCGAGGCCGACGCCGACCGGCACCTCGGTCGCCGCCTTCACCCGGGCCACCAGTGGCGCCGCGAGCTCCGACGGCTTGTCCCGCGCACCGGTGACACCCATCACAGCGGTCGCGTAGACGAACCCGCGACAGGCGGCCGTCGTCATCGCGATCCGTGCGTCGGTCGACGACGGCGAGACCAGGAACACCTTGTCCAGGTCGTGCTTGTCCGCGGCGGCGATCCACTCCGCGCCCTCGTCCGGGATCAGGTCGGGCGTGATCAGCCCGGCGCCCCCGGCGCTCGCGAAGTCGGCCGCGAACCGGTCCACCCCGTACCGCTCGATCGGGTTCCAGTACGTCATCACGAGCACCGGGACGTCGGAGTACGCCGCGATCTTCTCGACCGTGCTGAGCACGTCCCGGGTCCGCAGGCCGCCGGCGAGGGCGACCTCGGTGGCGCGCTGGATGGTGACGCCGTCCATCACCGGGTCGCTGTACGGCAGGCCGAGCTCGATGACGTCGGCGCCGCCGTCGACCAGCGCCTTCAGGCCGTCCAGCGCACCGTCGTACGTCGGGTAACCGGCCGGCAGGTACCCGACCAGGGCGCCGCGGCCCGCGTCGTTCGCCGCCCGGACCGCGACCCCGGCCTTGCCGAGGGCAACGAGTTCACTCACGTCCGGTCTCCTTGCCGGCCAGGCCGAACCAGGAGGCGGCCGTGTCCATGTCCTTGTCGCCACGGCCGGACAGGTTCACCAGAATGGTTGCCTCCGGCCCGAGCTCCTTGGCGATGTCGAGCGCGCCGGCGACCGCGTGCGCGGACTCGATCGCCGGGATGATGCCCTCGGTCCGGGACAGCAGCCGGAACGCGTCCATCGCCTCGGCGTCGGTGATCGGCCGGTACGTCGCCCGGCCGGTCTCGGCCAGCCACGCGTGCTCCGGGCCGACACCCGGGTAGTCCAGCCCGGCCGAGATCGAGTGCGACTCGATCGTCTGCCCGTCCTCGTCCTGCAGCAGGAACGACCGGGCGCCGTGCAGTACGCCGACCTGCCCGGCGGTGATCGTGGCCGCGTGCCGGCCGGTGTCGAAACCTTCGCCGCCGGGCTCGACGCCGTACAGCTTCACGTCCTCGTCGGGAATGAACGCGGCGAACAGGCCGATCGCGTTCGACCCGCCGCCGACCGAGGCGACCGCGGCGTCCGGGAGCTTGCCGAGCAGCTCGAGCGACTGCGCCCGGGCCTCGTCGCCGATCCCCCGGACGAAGTCGCGGACCATCGCCGGGAACGGGTGCGAGCCGGCCGCCGTGCCGAGGATGTAGTGCGTCTTGTCGACGCTGGCGACCCAGTCCCGCAGCGCCTCGTTGATCGCGTCCTTCAGCGTCCGGCTGCCGGTCTTGACCGAGATCACCTCGGCGCCGAGCAGCTTCATCCGGGCCACGTTCAGCGCCTGTCGCTCGGTGTCCACCTCGCCCATGTAGACCACACACTCGAGGTCCATGTAGGCGCAGGCGGTCGCGGTCGCGACACCGTGCTGGCCGGCGCCGGTCTCCGCGATCACCCGGGTCTTGCCCATCCGCTTGGTGAGCAGGGCCTGGCCGATCGCGTTCCGGATCTTGTGCGCGCCGGTGTGGTTCAGGTCCTCGCGCTTCAGCAGGATCCGGGCGCCGGCCACGTCCGACAGCCGGGTCGCGTCGTACAGCAGGCTCGGCGCGCCGATGTACTGGTTCAGCATCCGCTCGAACTCACCGGTGAACGCCGGGTCGGCCATCGCCTCCCGCCACGCCGTGGTGAGCTCGTCGAGCGGCGCGATCAGCGCCTCCGGCATGAACCTGCCGCCGAAACGGCCGAAGTGCCCGAACTGGTCGGGCAGCACAGTTGTCATCCGTAACAGCCTTCCAAAGACCCGGCGCCCGCAGGCACGGGGGTAATCTGCCCGGCCGGCCTGCGGCTGGGGGTACTAGTGGCGCTGCTGAATGGCGGGATGCGATCCGGCAGCGACCAGGTCGGCGACCGAGGCGCGGGGATCGCGGCCGGTCACCAGGGTTTCACCGACGAGGACGACATCGGCCCCGGCGCGCGCGAACTCGATTACATCATGCGGGCCGCGGACCCCGGACTCCGCCACCCGGATCAGCTGCGACGGGATGGTCGGCGCGATCCGGGCGAAGGTGTCCCGGTCGACCTCGAGGGTCTTCAGGTTCCGGTTGTTCACGCCGATCAGCTGAGCTCCGGCGTCCACCGCACGCCGGGTCTCCTCCTCGTCGTGCACCTCGACCAGCGGGCACAGCCCGATCGAGTGGGCCCGCTCGATCAGCGAGACCAGCGCCTCCTGCTCCAGCGCGGCGACGATCAGCAGCACCATGTCGGCGCCGGCCGCGCGGGCCTCCCAGAGCTGGTAGGAGGAGACGATGAAGTCCTTGCGCAGCACGGGCACGTCGACCCGGCCGCGGACCGCCCGCAGGTCGTCCAGGCTGCCGTTGAACCGGCGCTGCTCGGTGAGCACCGAGATCGCGGCCGCGCCGCCCTCCTCGTACTCCCCGGCCAGCGCGGCCGGGTCGGTGATCTCGGCCAGCTCGCCCTTGGACGGGCTGGAGCGCTTCACCTCGGCGATGATCGCGATCCCGTCGCCGCGGAAGATCGGCATCGGGTCCTTGGCGTCCGGCTTGCGCTGCGCCTCCAGCTTGAGGTCGTCCAGGCTGACCCGCGCCTGGCGCTCCGCGAGGTCCTCCCGGACCCCGGCGAGGATGTCGTCAAGCACAGTCATGTTCGTGGTCTCCTCAGTGGTGGCCGTCGGCCGGGACACCGAATCCCAGCAGCTGCATCACCTTGCCGGTCAGCGCGCCGAGCACGGCGATGCCGACCGAGATCCAGAACAGCAGCCAGTTCGGCCCGAGCACCATCGCGATGGCGCCCAGTGTGAAGGCGATCAGCACGATGGTCACGGCGGTCCAGGCCGCCGGGCTGTTGCCGTGCAGGTCGTGAGCCTCCTCGCTCACCTGCGTCACCGGTTGATCCGCCGTCGTATTGTCCATGGTTGGCGCCCACTCCTCGTCGTCGTCCCGTCCTATTGTGGCGGTAGCCCGCCGCGATCAGAGAGTCGGGTCCTCCCCGGCGTCGATCGCCTTCCACTGATCCGCTCCGTGACCTGCCCCACTCGCGGCCGGATCACGCTCGTACCGGGCCGTAGGACGCCGCCAGCGGTGCGCTGTCAGCACCGCGATCAGCCCGGCAGCGGCCAGCGCCACTCCCCCGGCCAGTGCGAACCAGGGAGCGACTCCGTTGCTCAGTACGACGCTGTCGGTGACCGCCTGGCTCAGCTCGGGCCGGATCCGGCTCAGCTCGTCCGTGTCCGGCCGCACCTGCAAGGCGACACCGATCGCGGCGACGCCCATCAGCAGGACCAGCGCGCCCAGCACGCGGCGTAGCGCCGTACCGGCGAGTTTGGTGACGACCACGGCGACCACGGAGGCCAAGGCGAGCGTCACCGGCGCCTTGGTGACCGTGTAGCCGTTGAAGTCCACCACCGGGCGGCCACTGCCTGGGTCGGCCGACGACCAGGTCAGGTACGCCGAGAACGCGAGCAGAGCCAGCGCCGCGAGGGTGAGGAGGTCAACCAGCCGCTGCGATCGCATCAGACATCACTGAACGTTCCGGCGACCGCGATCGCGTTGAGCACCGCGGCGGCCTTGGTCCGGCACTCCGCGTCCTCCGCGGCCGGGTCGGAGTCGGCCACGATCCCGGCGCCGGCCTGCACGTACGCCGTGGTGCCACGCAGCACCGCGGTCCGGATCGCGATCGCGGTGTCGGCGTCGCCGGCGAAGTCGAGGTAGCCGACCACGCCGCCGTACACACCGCGCCGGGTCACCTCGAGCTTGTCGATGATCTCCATCGCTCGCGGCTTCGGTGCTCCGGACAACGTTCCGGCCGGGAACGCGGCGGTCAGCGCGTCGAACGCGGTCTTGCCGGCCGCCAGCTGCCCGGTGACCGTCGACTCCAGGTGCATGACGTGGCTGTAGCGCCGGACGTCCATGAAGTCGACCACCTCGACGGTGCCCGGCGCGCAGACCCGGCCGACGTCGTTGCGGCCGAGGTCGACCAGCATCAGGTGCTCGGCCCGCTCCTTGGCGTCCGCCCGCAGCTCCTCCTCCAGCGCGTGGTCCTCCTCCGGCGTGGCGCCGCGGCGGCGGGTGCCGGCGATCGGGTGCAGGATCACCTTGTTCTCGGTGACCTTCACCAGCGCCTCGGGGCTGGAGCCGACGATGTCGAACCCGTCCAGGCGGACCAGGTACATGTACGGGCTCGGGTTCGACCGGCGCAGCACCCGGTAGATGTCCAGCGCGCTCGCCGAGGTCTGCAGCTCGAACCGCTGTGACACGACGATCTGGAACGCCTCGCCCGCCCGGATCTCCTCCTTGGCGTGCTCGACCGCCTGCCGGTACTCCGCACTCGACCGCTGCCGGTGCGGCTCGGGCTGCGCGGTCCGGTCGGCGCGGACGACGTACGACGGGGTCGGCTGGGCCAGGTCGGCCTCCATCGCGTCCAGCCGGCGGACCGCGTCCGCGTAGGCCTCGTCGACGCGCTCGTCGGAGTCGTCCCAGTTGACCGCGTTCGCGATCAGCCAGATCTCGCCGGTCTCGTGGTCGAGCGCGGCCAGGTCGGTGGCGAACAGGAACGTGAGCTCGGGCAGCCCGAGGTCGTCGGTCGTTGTGTCCGGCAACCGCTCCAGCCGGCGGACCGCGTCGTACCCGAGGAAGCCGACCATGCCGCCGGTCAGCGGCGGCAGGCCGGGCAGCCGCGGCGTGTGCAGGATCTCCAGCGTCTCGCGCAGCGCCTGCAGCGGGTCACCGTGGTCCGGCAGGCCGACCGGCGGGTTGCCGGTCCAGACGGCCTGGCCGTCCCGCTCGGTCAGCGTCGCGGCGGACCGGACCCCGATGAACGAGTAGCGGGACCAGACGCCGCCGTTCTCGGCCGACTCCAGCAGGAAGGTGCCTTCGCGCTCGGCGGCGAGCTTGCCGTACACCCCGATGGGCGTCTCGGCGTCCGCGAGCAGCCGGCGCGTCACCGGGATCACCCGGCGGTCCTTGGCGTACTCGCGGAAGGTCTCCAGGGACGGGCTGTTCACCGTGGTGCCGATCTCCAGAGTCACGACGCGACCTCGATCTCGCCGTGCTCGAAGCAGCTCCGCGTGCCGGTGTGGCAGGCCGGGCCCTCCTGGTCGACCAGGACCAGCAGAGTGTCGGCGTCGCAGTCGACGAGGATCTGCTTGACGTGCTGACGATGGCCGCTGGTCTCGCCCTTGACCCAGTACTCCTGCCGGCTGCGGGACCAGAACGTGCTCCGCTTGGTCTCCGCGGTACGGCGTACCGCCTCGGCGTTCATCCAGCCCACCATCAGGACCTCACGCGTGTCGTACTGCTGTACCACTGCCGGGATCAGCCCGGCCGCGTCGAAGGTCAGCTCGTCGATACTCACCCGCCTATTGTCCCCGATCCCGGGTGGCCTTCTGACCATGGTCCGGAACTGCGAGGATGGCCCGATGCCGAGGATGACGGATCTGCTGCGCGAGCACCCGGTGGTCGACGGTCACAACGACCTGCCGATCGCCTTCTACGAGCTCTGCGGCTACGACCTGGACGCGCACGACCTGAGCGGCCCGGTCCCGCAGCTGCACACCGACCTGCCGCGGCTGCGCCAGGGCCACGTCGGCGCCCAGTTCTGGTCGCTGTGGGTGCCGCAGGACGAGCACGCCGTACGGCGTACGTTCGAGCAGCTCGACTTCGTCCGGCGACTGGTGGAGCGGTTCCCGGCGGAGCTCGAGCTGACCTCCTCGGCCGACGACGTCGAGGCGGCGATCAAGGCCGGCCGGATCGCGTCGCTGATGGGAATGGAGGGCGGTCACTCGATCGGTGAGTCGCTCGCCGTGCTTCGGGTGATGCGTGAGCTCGGTGTCCGCTACATGACGCTGACGCACAACAACAACGTGTCCTGGGCGGACTCGGCGACCGACGAGCCGGTGCTCGGCGGGCTCAACGACTTCGGCGAGCAGGTCGTGCGGGAGATGAACCGGATCGGCATGCTGGTCGACCTGTCCCACGTGTCCGCGGACACCATGCGGCACGCGCTCCGGGTGACGAGCGCGCCGGTGATCTTCAGCCACTCGTCCGCGCGAGCGGTGTGCGACGTGCCGCGGAACGCGCCCGACGACGTCCTGGAAACGCTCGCGCGCAACGACGGCGTGTGCATGGTCACGTTCGTGCCGGCCTTCGTCTCGCAGCGGTACGTCGACTGGATCGCGGCCGCCCGGGAGGCGGTGCCGGACCTGAACCCGCTCCGGCCGGACGACCAGGTCAAGCTGTCCGAGGTGTACGACGTCCCGAAGCCGGCAGTCACCCTGGACGACGTGGTGGCGCACATCGAGCACGTCCGCGGAATCGCCGGCGTGGACCACATCGGGATCGGCGGCGACTACGACGGCTGCCCGGAGTTCCCCGACGAGCTGCCGGACGTGGCGTCGTACCCGGTGCTGTTCCAGGCGCTGGCGGATCGCGGCTGGAACGACACCGAGCTCGCAAAACTTGCCGGAGGCAACATCCTGCGCGTGCTCCGGGCCGCGGACGACGCCGCGGGCTAGCCCTTGCGGTAGACGTCCCGCTTGTCGGCGAGTTGCTCGAAACCGGCGGACCGGTAGGTCGCGACCGCGCCCACGTTGAAGGCCGGAGTGGCGACGGTAGCGCTGGACGAGCCCAGCTCCTGCAGAGCGCGAGCCGCTGCGAGTGTGATCGCCTCGCCGTACCCACGGCCGCGGTGTGCCCGGTGCACGCCCATCGGCTCGAGCAGCCCGGGCTTGCCCTCACCAGCCGACCAGACTGTCACGCCGGCGACCGCCTCGCCCTGCTCGTTGCGGGCGATCAGGCACTGGGCGTCGGCGTACGGCGTGCCGGCCGCCATCGCGTGCCAGCGGTCGTCGGTGAACGTGGACCCGTCGAACGAGGCCCGCTGGAGGGCGGTCCGCTCGGCCGCCTGCTCCGGCCCGACCACCTCGACGCGCACCCCCGGATCCGGCACCGGCGAGCTGAGGTCGCGCCGCAGCGGGATCCACGGGTCGTCGAAGTCCCAGCCGTCCTTGTGCAGCAACTCCAGGACGAGCGACCCCACCGGCGCCTCGAGGTACACCTTGCCCTCGATCAGTACGTCGCGCTCCGGCAACGACACGTCCTCGGCCACCCGCTGCGCCAGCTCCTCGTCGCGCTGAAGCTCCGGCGCGATCGCGAGCCGCAACAGCTCGGGGTCGTCCAGCATGCCGACCGCCACCAGCTCGCCGCCCCGGCTCCACGTCCGCACCGCCGCCGCGGTCCGCTCACCGCCGAACCGCCAGAACCACCCCAGGTCGCCCGGATGCAGCTGCATGGGCGCACCTTCCACCTGCCACTCCCGCAACACCCGCACCACACCGCCGAGCCCGTCGACGTCCGCCCTGTCCATCCCGATCACCATGACCCCGATCACACACCACGCCGCCGACAGTCCGCACCCGAGTTTGTGCACCGAGCTTCCATCCCGCGGCTGGAAAAGCACTCACTCCGTGCACAAGGTCGGGTTATCCACAAGGGTCTGAGCGGGCGCGGGCGGCTTCCGGCGATGATCGGGCGGTGGACAGGCTGGGGGCGGACGTGCGTGTGCTGCTGTCCGCGAGCCTTGGTGCGCCGCTGCGGCACGGTGATCTGCTGCAGTTGGGGCTCGAGGCACACGACGTACAACGACTCCTGCGCAGGCGTGTGCTCCAGCGGCTCCACGGCCGGTACGTCGGCGGGCACCTCGACCCACGGCTGGCGCGGATCGCGTGTGCGCAGTCAGCGCACCCCGGGTCGGCGATCAGCCACTTCAGCGCGGCCGAGCTTCGGGGACTGCGCGTCTGGAGGACCGGTTCGTCGGATGCCGTGTGGCTCACCCGGCCACCGGGCAGGGAGCGCAACCTGAAACGTGCCGATGTCGTACTTCGGAGGGCCGGCCTGGCAATCGTGGACCTGCTGCAGCACCAAGGGCTCACGCTGACCTCCGATTCGCGGACTACGGTCGACATCGCGCGCGAACGGCCGCTGCCAGAGGCTGTTGTCACGGTGGACCACGCGCTGACTCTCGCAGTTCCGCGTACCGAACTCGAGGCTGTGCTGGTGCGCCAGAAACGCTGGCCCGGCATCAAGGCCGCCCGGGAGGCCGTCGCTTTCGGGGATCCACGAGCCGAGTCGGCGCTCGAGTCGTACGCCCGGGCCGTCTTCGCGGCGGCCGGGCTGCCGACCCCGGTCCTGCAGGCACAGTTCTGGGACGGGCGCCGCTGGATGCCGGAGCGCGTCGACTTCTGGTGGCCGGAGTACCGAACGGTGGCCGAGGCAGACGGTCTGGAGAAGTTCGAGGCGACGACGGCCGAGCTGCGCCGCCGGCTGCGACGGCGCTCCTTCGAGCGCGATCAGCGGCTGGCGGACCGTGGGCTGGAGCTCGTCCACTTCGGCTGGGAGGACGCCGTACGGCGACCACGACAGCTGGCGGCTCGTCTCCGGGCCGCCTTCGACCGTGGCGCCCAGCGGACCGTAGCCCCGCCAACCTGGCGGGTCGCTCCAGTGACCCAGCCCACTTTGTGCACTGCCTGAGCGTTTCGCGGGCTCCGGCGTACTCGAATCGTGCACAAAGTGGCCAGGTTTGCGGTTGGGCGGATCGGGCACGGGGCGGGCTCAGTGACGTCGAGAGGTTGGAGTAGTTGTGCTGACGCTGACCGAGAACGCGACTCTGGTGATCAAGAGCATCACGGGAGTCGAGGGTGCGCCGGAAGGCGCCGGGGTGCGGATCTCCCAGGAGGACCCGGCCAACCCCGCGCTGGCGGTGACGACCACGGAGGCGCCGAGCCCAGGTGACCAGGTGGTCGAGGAGGCCGGAGCTCGGGTGTTCCTCGAGCAGAACGCCGCGAACGCCCTGGACGACAAGATCCTGGACGCGGCGGTCGACGACAAGGGCGGCGTCGAGTTCCTGCTGGTACCCCAGCCGGGGGCCGGCCGGGAGAACGGTGCCGCCCCGACTCCCTGAGTCGATCGTGTGATGTGAACGGCCGGGACCGCCCCTTTCCTCGGTCCCGGCCGTCGCACGTCCAGCCCACGTTGCGCTGAGTTCAGACAGCGTTGCGTTGCGCGATCCAGCTGTCGTGCAGGCGAGTGTAGATGCCGCCGGCGCCGACCAGCGCCGCGTGCGGGCCGCGCTCGACGATCTCGCCGTTGTCGAAGACCAGCACCTCGTCCGCGGCCTCCGCGGTCGACAGCCGGTGCGCGATCGTCACCGACGTCCGGCCGGCCATCAGCCGCTCCAGCGCCGCGTTGACCCGGACCTCGGTCCCGGGGTCGACCGCCGACGTCGCCTCGTCGAGGACCAGCAGGTCGGGGTCGGCGATGTTCGCCCGCACCAACGCGACCAACTGACGCTCGCCTGCGGACAATGACTCACCGCGCTGACCGACCGGCGAGTCCAGCCCGTCCGGCAGCGACTCCAGCCAGTCCGTCAGGCCCAGCGACTCGAACGCGTCCAGCAGCTGCGCGTCCGTCACCTCGGGCCGCCCGAAGCGCACGTTCTCCGCCAGCGACGCGTCGAACAGGTACCCGTCCTGCGGCACCATCACGACCCGCTCCCGCAGCGACGCGAACGAGATCTCCCGCGCGTCCACCCCGTCCAGCAGGACGGCGCCCGACGACGGATCCATCAACCGGGTCAGCAACTTCGCGAACGTCGTCTTCCCCGACCCGGTCTCTCCCACCACCGCGACCCGCCGATGCGGCTCCAGCCGTACGTCGACGTCCCGCAGCACCAGCTCGCCCTCCGGGTACGCGAAGTCCACGTCGGCGAACTCGACCGTGATCGGCCCGCGCGCCTGCACGACCCCCTGGTCCCCTGGGTCGACCACATCAGCCGGGGTCGCGATCACGCCGAGCACCCGCCGCCAGCCGGCGAACGCACTCTGTGCGTCCGTCAGCACCTGCGTCGCGATCTGCACCGGATCCGAGAACAACGCGACCAGGAACATGAACGCGAGGATCTCGCCGAGCGTCGCCTTCCCGTCGACCCCGAGCAGCACCCCGGCCGTCAGCACGCCGGCGTTGGCCAGACCGGCCGCGAGTCCACCGATCGAGAAGGTCAGGCCGGTGATCGCCTGCGCCTTGGTCGCCGTCCGGCGGTAGTCCTCGATGGAGGCGTCGATCCGCTGCTGCGTGCGCTGCTCGATCGCGTACGCGCGGACCACCTGCGCCCCGACCACCGGCTCGGCGATCGCGGACAGCATCTCGCCGACCTTGGCCCGGACCACGCCGTACGCCGCGGACATCAGCCGCTGCAGGTACTTCAGGCTGGCGAACAGTGGGATGAAGCAGACCAGCACGACCAGAGCGAGCTGCCAGGAGTAGATGAACATCACCACGGTCGCGAGCACCATCTGCCCGATGCTGACCAGGAAGATGAACCCGCCGAACTGCAGGAACTGCGACACCGTGTCAACGTCCGACGTGACGCGGCTGACCAGCGCGCCGCGCCGCTCGGTGCTCTGCGTCAGCACCGGCAGGTCGTGCACGTGCCGGAACGCCTTGATCCGCATCGTCGCCAGGCCGCGCTCGGAGTTGATCGCGAGCCGCACGGTGGTCAGGTACGACGCTACGGCGGTGACCAGCACGCCCGCCGCACAGACCGCGCACATCCAGGCCACGTACGACATGTCCGGACCACCCGGACCGGACAGCCCCTTGTCGATCGTCTGCTGAACAGCGATCGGTACGACGATCCGCCCGCCCGTCATCAGCAGCGCGAGCAGCCCGGTGATCCACCACCCCTGCGCCAGCTCCGGCGAGACGCGCACCCCCTGCCGCAGTGTCTCCAGACCACCCGCATCGTCAGCGTGGTCCAGCCGGCTCGTCTCCGCCGTACTCACGCGGATGCTCCTTCCGCATCGAGGTCGTCTATCTCGGCAGCCAGCTCCGCCTCTTCTTGGCGGCGGACCGCATCCTTCTCGTAGGCGTCGACCAGCTCGCGATAGGCAGCCGACTTCTGCTGCAGCTCGGTGTGGGTCCCGTGGGCGGTGATCCGGCCCTCGTCCAGGAACACCACCTCGTCGGCGAGCGAGATCGTCGCCTTCCGGTACGCGATCACCAGCACGGTCGTGGCGGCCTCGGAGTCGTGGACCGCGGACCGCAGGCCGGCCAGGATCCGGGCCTCGACCTGCGGGTCGACCGCGCTGGTCGCGTCGTCCAGGATCAGCAGCCGTGGTCGCCGTACCAGCGCCCGGGCGAGTGCAATTCGTTGCCGTTGGCCACCGGACAGGGTCGTCCCGCGCTCGCCCACCTTGGTGTCGAGGCCCTCTGGCAGGCCCTTCACGAAGCCGTCGCCCTGGGCGATCCGCAGCGCGTCCCAGACGTCCTCGTCGCTGTAGTCGCCGCCGAGTGTGATGTTGCCGCGGATCGTGTCGTCGAACAGGAACGCGGTCTGCGCCACCAGCGCGACCGAGCCGGCCAGCTCGTCGCGGGCGAGGTCGCGCAGGTCGAGGCCGTCGACCTTGACCGAACCTTCCTCCGGGTCGACCAGGCGGGTCAGCAGCGTGGTCATCGTCGACTTCCCGGCGCCGGTCGGGCCGACCATCGCGACCGTCCGGCCGGGCTGGACGGTGAAGTCCACACCGGCCAGCACGTCCCGCTCGGGCAGGTAGCCGAACCGCACGCCGGACACCTCGAGCCGTGCCGGCTTGGTCGACGTCAGCCGCTGCTCGCCGTACTCCATCCCGCCCTCGGCGACCAGCACCCGCTGGACGCGGTCCCAGCCGACGACCGAGCGCGGGAGCTCGCCGAGCACCCAGCCGAGCGCCCGGATCGGGAAGCCGATCAGCGTGAACAGGAACGCCACCTGCACCACGTCACCCGGGTCGGCGGCGCCCGACCGCACCCGGCCGACACCGACGAGCAGCACGGCGAGCACACCCAACCGGGGCAGGCCGTCGATCACCGGGTCGAACATGCCGCGGGCCTTGTTGACCGCGATGTTCGCGTCCCGCAGCGCGTACGTCGGGGTGCGGAAGCGCTCGGTCTCGGCGGCCTCCCGGCCGAGCGTCTTCACCACCAGGGCGCCGTCGAACGACTCGTGCGCGACCTCGGACACGTCGGCGCGCAGTTGCTGGGCACGGGTCGCGAGCGGCTGCAGGTAGCGCTGGAAGATCACGTTCGCCAGGAACACCAGCGGGAAGACCAGGCAGCCGACCAGCGCCAGCCAGAAGTCGGCCATGAACATCGCGACCGTCGCGAACGCGAGCATCGCCAGCACGCCGATCGCCATCGGCAGCGGCGCGATCACGAACCAGATCGACTCCACGTCGGCGTTGGCGTTCGACAGCAGCATCCCGGTCGGGTGCTTGTGGTGCCACTCGAGCGGGAGCTTCAGGTACTGCCGGGTGACGCGGCGGCGGTACGTCGCCTGCAGCCGGAACTGCATGATGCCGGCGCCGATCCGCCGGCCGACCACACCGATCGCGCGCAGGATCGCGATCCCGAGGAACAGCGAGACCAGCGACGCGATCGCGCCGAAGGTGGTCTCACCGCGCTCCAGCGCCGGCCGGATCACGTGGTCGGTGGCCCAGCCCAGCGCCCAGCCGTCCGCCACCGTCATCGCGCCGTACAGCATGCTGGCCAGCACGGACAGGGCGAAGATCCACGGCTCCTCCCAGATCGCGACCTTGAGAACCGCGAATCCTCTCCGGGTGACGCTGCCCTTGTCGGGGACCTTCGGCATGGGCAAGACGCTCTCCAGGGCAATCAGGTGCGTAGACCGGGCACAGTCATGACAACGATTGACATTCTGCCATTCCACACCGACAACTACGATCGAGTTGTGACCGACTACAGCCGGGTAGAACGACTCGCTCTGTGTGACCTCTTCGATCAGCTCGGCCCTGATCAGCCGACGTTGTGCGAGGGGTGGGACACCTACGACCTGGCGGTGCACCTCTACGTCCGGGAGTCCGATCCGATGGCCGGTCCGGGGATCATGATTCCGGCGCTGTCGGACACCACCGAGAAGCGGATGGCCCGCGCGAAGGCGCAGTACAGCTTCAGCGAGGTGGTCGACAAGGTCCGCAACGGTCCGCCGAAGGTGTCGATCTACGCGGTGCCGAGGTTCGGCCCCCAGCTGAACACGACCGAGTACTTCGTCCACCACGAGGACGTGCGCCGGGCGCAGCCGTCGTACGACGTCCGGACCCTGCCGTCGGGTCAGCAGGCGGGACTGTGGAAGGCGGTCCGGCTGGCGGCCAAGTCGATGACGCGGAAGGCCCCGAGCGGGCTGATCCTGCGGCGGCCGGACGGGTCGACGTCGGTCGCGAAGAAGCCGACCGACCTGGGTTCGGTCACCGTGACGGGTGAGCCGTCGGAGCTGGTGCTGTTCTGCTTCGGCCGGCAGCAGGTGGCCGACGTGCAGCTGGACGGCGACGCGGAGACGGTCGAGCGGCTCCGCAGCGCGTCATTCGGAGTGTGACGTGCGCTTGTTCCGCCGCCAGCGCTGGACCAGGGTGCTCACCACGGTCGTCAGGATGACCAGCACGATCGCCGCGAGGACGCCTTGCCACGGCTCGTCGAACAGCGCGTACCCGAGCAGGCCGATCGCCATGTAGACCGCGGCCCACAGCGAGGACGCCGTCAGGTCGACCAGCGCGAACCGCTCCCAGCGGTAGCCGGCGAGTCCGGCCGCGAGCAACACCGGCACCCGGCCACCCGGGATCAACCGGGACGTCAGCAGCACACCGATCTCGTGCTCGGCCAACCGGTCCCGCAGCGCGTCGAGTGACGCGTTGTCCCGCAACCAGCCGACGCGTTTCGCCAGCCGCTCCCCGCCGAACCGGCAGCCGGCGTACACGATCAGGTCCCCGAGATACGCCCCACCCGCACCCGCGATCAGGACGCCGACCAACCCGATCGGATTGTGGTGCGACGCCAGTACGGCGCCCGTCGACACCGCCGCCCCGGTCGGCAGCACCGGCAGCACGGCGCCCAGCAGCACGGCGCCCGCGAGCGCAAACAGGTACCAGAGATCGAACCGAGGCTCACCGCTCATCCCGGCGCCACCACCTCGGTCGACTCCCCCGGCACCAGGATCTGCACCCGGACCGCGGGATCGAGCTCGGCCATCGCGGCCTTGAACTGGTCCCCCGGCGGCAGGAACAGCTCGGGCTTGAGCCAGTCGCACCCGATCGGCCAGAACGTCCCGAAGTGGATCGGGATCGCCGCCCGGGCCTGCACCCGGCGAACCGCATCGGCCGCACGGACCGGATCCAGGTGCCCCGGACCGAGCGACGGCCCCCACCCGCCGACCGGCACCAGCGCCATGTCGACCGGACCGGCCTCCGCCCCCAGCTCGTCGAACAGATCGGTGTCACCGGCGAACCACACACTCGGCGCCCCCTCGACCCGGAACCCCAGAGCCGGCCCGCTGTACGACGACCACGGCAACCGCCGGCCGTCGTGGTGAGCGGTGATCGCCGTGATGTCGAGCCCGCCGATCCGCACCTGATTGCCTGGGGCAACCTCGATGCACCGGTCCGCCATCTCCGCACCGAAGTCCTGCTGGATCAGCCGGGCCGCACCCCGTGGCACGACCAGCGCGGCGCCCGGCGCCACCAGCGAGATCGACGTGAGGTGCAGGTGGTCGGCGTGCATGTGCGAGATCAGTACGGCGTCGCATTCGGCCGCGGCGGGCAGCGGAGCCGGTCCGCGGCGACGGCGCAGATGCGCGATCCGTGACGTGAGCACGGGATCGGTGAGCAACCGCGTGCCGTTCGCCTCGATCGTGGTGGTGGCATGCCCCCACCAGGTGATCCGCACGCTTCAGGCCTCCACCTTCGACTCGACCCCGGGATCCGATTGTGCAGGCCGGAGGTCCTTGCGGTGGCCGAGGTGCTCGAGCCAGCTGATCAGCAGTGCGTGGACCGCGTCGGAGCCTACGGGAGGTTCGTCGACTTCCCAACGACTGGGGTGCACCAGGACCGCCTCGGTCTGCCAGCCGCCGATGCCGCCATGGCACCCGACCAGCTCCTCGAACGCGGCCACCTCGTGCGTGTAGTCGTCCAGCCGGCTGATCACCACGATGTCACCGTTGTGCGGCATCTCCGCCTGCCGCAGCATCGACGCGGCCGCGAACGGCCCGTACGGCGTCAACGGGTCGTCCCCCTCGATCCGGCCGCTGCGCAGCACGTGGACGCCCGCGCGGCCGATCGCGACCGGCCCCTCGGCGAGCGAGTCGACCACGACGAACCCGACGCCCGGGTGGGTCGCCAGCCCGGGAATCAGCTTCGGGTGCAGCAGCTCGATCTCCTCCAGCGGCACCCGGCCGGGCGTGGTCGCGAGGTAGATCAGGGCGAGGTTGCCGGACGACGTCACGACCATCTGCTCGTCGGCGGCGATCTGCGGCTCGCAGTCCTTCGGGCCGAGCTCGACCTCGCCGGCCCTGGCCTTGCTGTGCAGCGCCTTCCGGGTGACCGACCCGGCCACGCTGCGGCGCAGGCTCAGCTCGGTCAGGAACGCGTTCACCGGGCCCCAGCCCTCGGTCTTGCCGACCGCCGCCACCGGCTCCTTGGTCGTGTCGACCAGGTCGTCGACCACCTCGGTCAGGGTCCGGCCGTACCGCTGCAGGAAGGTCGAGCCCTGGCTCTGGCCGTGGTCGGACAGCACGACGATCTCGTACGAGTGCGGCAGGATGTCGACGATGCGCTGCAGCGCGCCGAGCACCCGGTCCAGGCCCTCCAGCGTCTGCAGCGACTCCGCGCGGGTCGGTCCGGCGTGGTGCGCCACCTCGTCGTAGTCGACGAAGTCGCAGTAGATGACCGGCGTGCCCTTCACCAGCTCGTCGGTGATCAGCGAGACGTTCAGGTCGCGGAGCAGCACGTTGGTGATCGCCCGCAGGAAGATGTAGGCGCCGCCGCGCTTGACCCGGGGCACCAGGTGCCGGACACGCTGCCGGCGGGCCTGGTGCAGCTCCTTGAAGATCTCGGCGACGCACAGCACCAGGCCGCGGGCGGCGCCCTGCGGGCTGGAGAAGAAGCGGACGTACCCGCGGCTGCTGTGGCTCGGCAGCGAGGCGCGGCTGAACACCAGCTCGCACCGGTCCGCGTCGCCGGACCAGTTGTTGCTGATGCTGACCCCGCCGTCGGCGAGCAGGCCGCGACCGGTCGACATCCGGTCCTCGAGCTCGGCGGCGTCCCGGCCGCGGTTGGTCACCATCACCCGGGCGGTGTCTTTCTCGTACCACCGGAACGCCGGGATCTGCCGGGAGCCGCCGTGCAGGATGCCGGCCTGGCTGGCCGGGGTCGTGGACGGCACACCGGTGTGCCAGCCAACCATCGAGTGCTTGCCGTCCCGGATCCAGCCGCCCAGGTTCGGCAGGTTGCCGGCCAGCACCATCCAGTTCAGCAGCGGCGCGGACAGGCCGTCGATCTGGATGATCAGCATCCCGGTCTTCGGTGCGGGCGTGATCTTGCGGGCCCGGCGGTGCACGACCCGCATCACCTCGGCGACGTACGCGTCGTCACTGCCGGCGTACGCGACCCAGCCGACGAACGCGCTGACCGACGCCATCACGATCGCGACCAGCACCGGCGCCTCGACCCCGCCGTGCAGGTTGACGCCGGGGTCGACGGTGATGCCGAGGTAGATGACGCCGAACTGGGACAGCAGCCCGCCCACCAGGACGCCGATCGACCCGATCAGGATCGCGATCCCGGCCAGCACCCAGCGCATCAGCATGCTGAACACGGCCAGCAGCACCACCAGCCGCAGGATCGGCAACCGGCCGTCGCTGCTGATCTGCGGCAGCGTCCAGAACGTGATCATCAGCGAGATCAGCGAGGCCAGGCCGCCGAACAGCATCGCCTGCAGGCCTCGGCCGGTACGGCGACGCAGGTCCAGCCAGACCGGGCGTCGCCGCCACCGGTCCCCGGATATCTGCTCTGGTGGTTTCGCCATCTCCCGCTTTGTGCTCCCCGTCGACGCCTGTGTGCTGTACCGAGCCTACGAGGCATCGTCCAGCACAAACGCTGCGCGCCACGCACCGGGACGGGTGGATCCCGGGTTCAGTCCGGGACCCACCCGGCGATTCCCTGACCGGTCACTGAACCTCGAGGTAGTCGACCTCGGCGTACAGGTCGCCCTTCGTCATGCGGATGGTGTTCCAGCCGGCGTTCAGGGTGATCGAGACCGAGCTCTGCCGCCAGTTGTCCCAGCCGGTCACCGGGTAGCTCACCGTACCCTGGTTGTTGCCGTTGACAACAAGCCCGTGACTGGCGGTCGCACCCGATCCGTTCGCGTACCCGACGTGCAGGGTGTAACTGCCTGTAACCGGAGCGAACACGGTGTTCTGCACCCACGAGTCGGCGTAGTCGATGTACGCGACCACCTTCCCGTCCGACGCCCCGGCCGCGTTCGACCGGACCACGCAGTGGTTCAGGGTCCCGCGCTCGGCCTCGTACCGGACCCGGCTGCCGCGGACCACCGGGTAGTCGTTCGCGTACCCGAGATCGGCGACGTACAGGTGCCTCGACCCGCCGACCCACCCGTGCACGAACACCTTGTCGCCGACGAAGTCCGCGCCACCCGGCCCGCAGATGTGGTTGTCGAACGTCCCGGTCGTCATCAGCGGCCGGAAGGCGGTCGTCCACGGCCCGCTCAGGCTCGGAGCGGTCGCGTACGACGTCAGGTAGTTGCAGTCGGTGTAGCCGCCGCTGGAGTAGAACAGGACGAACTGGCTGCCGCGCTGGACCAGATCCGGCGCCTCGATCACCCCGCTTGCGGTGAGCAGCGCCGAGTTGCCGCCGACCAGGGTCGTGCCGTTGTTCGCCGTACGCGTCAGCCATAGGGTCGACGGCTGCCCGATCGCGTTGCCGTCGTTCTTCCAGAGCAGGTAGCGGGTGCCGTCGTTCGCGACGAACGTGTTCGCATCGATCGCGCCGCCGAGGTTCAGCGGGCAGATCAGCGGCTGGCTGCCGAGCGGCGTGAACGGGCCGAGCGGCGAGGATCCGGTGGCGACGCCGATGCACTGCCGGCCGGAGGTCTTGTGCCAGGCGGTGTAGGTCAGGGTGTAGGAGCCGTCCGGGTTCGGGAAGACGTCCGGCGCCCAGGTGCGGCCGGGCTGCGCCCACCCGGTCGATGGTCCGCCCGGCATCGCGTCGCCGCGGATCGTCCAGGGCCCGCTCGCGCTCGGGGCGGTCGCGACCGGGACGTGGCCGCGGCCGTTGTTGGTCGAGTAGGCGTACCAGGTGCCGTTCTGCTCGAACACGTCCGGATCCGGGAAGTCCTCCCCGATGATCTGGGCCGGGAAGACGGCCGCGGTGGTGGCTGCGTGGACCGGGGGTGACAGGAAGGCGGCCAGGCTGAGCAGGGCGAGCAGGGCCGGCAGAAGTCGTCGCATCGGGACTCCTCAGGTGGGGGCGGATACCTGTGGACCGCACTTTTCCATCGATTCACCTGGATGACCAGAGGTCACCACTGGACCCCGGGGCGTTCCGGGGTGTTGACTCCCGCTAGTTGGATTCCGCCTGGATGGAGGGGTGTTCTCGTGAGGCATTTACCGAGAGTGTCGGGACGCGGGGTGATCGCCGTCGCTGCCGTGCTCGCGACCGCGGTCGGTGGGGTGGTCACCCAGTCGGCCGGCGCGCCGGCCGCTGTTCAAGCGACGCCGCTGCAGGAGCGCCTGGACAGCCTGCTGAACGACAGCCGCTACAACGGGTCACAGGTCGCGCTGGTGGTCCGGGACGCGACGACCGGCGAGACGTTGTACGACCGGAACGGCGGTCAGCGGATGCTGCCCGCGTCGAACACCAAGCTCTTCTCCTCGACGGCCGCGATGGACGTGCTCGGCCCGTCGTACCGCTTCCACACCGACGTGCTGGCCACCGGCCCGGTCCAGGGCGGCAGCCTGCTCGGCAACCTCTACCTCAAGGGGTACGGCGACCCGACCGCACTCGAGTCCGATTACGTCGCCCTGGCCAAGCAGCTCGCCCAGTCCGGCGTCCGCCGCGTCGTCGGTGACCTGGTCGCGGACGACACGTACTTCGACGCCGTCCGGCTCGGCGACAGCTGGGCCTGGGACGACGAGCCCTTCTACTACTCGGCGCAGATCTCCGCCCTCACCCTCGCCCCGAACACCGACTACGACTCCGGTACGGCGATCGTCGAAAGCCGGCCCGGCGCGACGGCCGGTGCGCCGGTCCAGCTCGCCCTGGTCCCGGCGAACGGCGTACTCAAGCTCGTGAACACCGCGAGGACCGGCGCCGCCGGCTCGGCCAACACGCTGAACATCGAGCGGGAGCACGGCACGAACATCGTGCGGGTCACCGGCTCGGTGCCGCTCGGCGCGTCGGTCGGCCAGGAGTGGGTGACGGTCTGGGAGCCTGAGCTGTACGCCGCCGACGTGTTCAAGCGGGCGCTCGCGGCGCAGGGCATCAGCGTGATCGGCAAGGTCAAGAACGCAGCCTCCCCCACCGGCGCTCGCGTGCTGGCCCGGGACGAGTCGATGACGGTCGGCGAACTGATGAACCCGTTCCTCAAGCTGTCCAACAACATGCACGCCGAGACGCTGGTCAAGGCGATGGGTGCGGTCGCGGAGGCTTCGGGTAGCTGGCCGGCCGGACTTGGCGTGGTCAGCGACTACGCGAAGAGCGTCGGCGTCGACACCAGCACGATCCGGCTGTCCGACGGCTCCGGCCTGTCGCGCAAGGTGAACGTCACCGCCGACAGCATCACCGATCTGCTGATCGGGGTGCAGAAGGAGCCGTGGTGGCAGCAGTGGTACGACGCGCTGCCGATCGCCGGCAACCCGCAACGCTTCGTCGGCGGCACGCTGCGCAGCCGGATGGCCAACACGCCGGCCGCCAACAACCTGCACGGCAAGACCGGCTCGCTCACCGGCGTGACCTCGCTGTCCGGCTACGTCACCAGCGCCGACGGCCGCAAACTGGTGTTCTCGATGATCAGCAACAACTACCTGGTCAGCCCGCGCTCCATCGAGGACGCGGTCGGCGTCACCCTCGCGTCCTGGCCGAACCAGACCGCGACCGCCTTGCGCACCACCGCCGAGCCCGCGTGCGACCTCGAGTGGGAGAAGGCCTGCTAAACCGGTTGGACAGGACGGCGGTCGTTCCCCACGATGACGGAATGACCGCCGCACTACCCGAGCCCCTCACCGCCCGGCCGATGAGGATCGGCGATGCTGCGCTGATTGCCGAGCGGTCGGGCGCTTATACGAGCGCGTTGCTCGGGTTTCCGGAGCACAGTGTCGAGGATGTCGCGAACTACCTGCGGGATCCGGGCTTCGATCCGTCGACCGACGGGTGGGTGGTGCTCGACGTCGATGGCGAGTTTGCCGGGTCGGCCACGGCGGCCGCGAACAGCGACGGGTCGCGGGTGAACCTCGAGGTGCTGAGCGAGATCCCGGCGGTCGCGGAGTGGCTGATCGATCGCGGGATCCAGCGGGCTCGAGACGCCGGGCCCGGCGACGTGGTGATCAGCGTCGGCGTGATCCGGCAGGACGAGTTCATGCCGAAGATCGTGGCCGCAAAGGGTTTCTCGATCAGCACCTCGATCCACCGGATGCGCATCACCTTCGACGGCGCCGTCGAGCGGCCGGCGGTTCCAGCCGGAGCGGTGGTACGGCGCGGGGCGCTGGACGAGGCGAGTCGGCGGGCGGCGCACGCCGTACTCGTGGAGGCGTTCCGGACGCAGCCGGGAGCGGATCCGCGGCCGTACGACGAGTGGGTGGCGTCGCGGGAGAGCCGGTCGACGTTCGACTGGTCGCAGCTCACCACGGTCGAGCTCGACGGGCGGGCAGTCGCGGTCTGCGAGTGCAACGACAACTTCGTCAGCACCGACAACTGCGGGTACATCGGCCGGTTGGCCGTCGTACCCGAGGCTCGCGGCAAGGGACTGGCGAAGTACCTCCTGCACGACACCTTCGCCACCGACGCCGCGGCCGGCCGGAGGGGCACCATGCTGCACGTCGACAGCTCCAACCCGACCCCGGCGGTCGGCCTCTACACCGCGGTCGGCATGCGCCCCGACCTGATCAGCGACATCTGGCGACGCACGATCCAGATCTGACCACGCGCACGTGTAAAGGACCCCGCCACGCGGTGGCTGCCTATTACGCCTTCGGCGGCGCGGACCGCGGATGCCGGTCAACGCGATCGGCAGATACGCAGTGGAAGCGGACGGGACAGCGGTGATCGGGGTCGGCATCTTCGAACCGGTTGTGGCGTCGAGTCATCCGGTTGTCGCTTCGCCGGGGCTTCTTGCCGAGGCTGAAGACGAGGTCCAGTAACGCAACCGAGCCCACACCTTGATCGTCCTGACATCCGGACCGACGCCTATCTACTTCACCTTGCGCCCAGGAAGTCGACACGCGCCCGCTGACGTACCGCGGAAGAGCCGCGCCGATCACGTCGACAGCTTCAACCCGACCCCGGCGGTCGGCCTCTACACCGCGGTCGGCATGCGCCCCGACCTGATCAGCGACATCTGGCGACGCACGATCCAGATCTGAGAGGTTGCTCTCACGATATCTGAGAGACTACTCTCGAAACATGTCTCTCAGAAATCCGTACGGCGACTTCGAGATCACCGACCCGCAGGCGATGCGGGCGCTGGCGCATCCCGTCCGGCTGGCCGCGCTGAGCTGGCTGCAGAAGAACGGACCGGCCACGGCGACCCAGCTGTCCGAGCACGTCGGCGCGTCGCCATCGGTGACGAGTTGGCACCTGCGCCACCTGGCCAACTTCGGCCTGGTCGTCGACGAGCAGCCGCCGGACGGAGACAAGCGGCAGCGATGGTGGAAGGCAGTGGCCCGCGGGTTCCGGTACGAGATGCCGGACACGCCCGAGGGCAACGAGGCCGGCCGGCTGCTCCGCGCCGAGATGATGAACCAGGCGCTGGAGTCCGCCCAGCAGTGGCTGGTCGAGACCGAGCCCGAGCTCGATCCCGAGTGGAGCCGGCTGGCGGGCTCGGCGAACACCCGGCTGGTCCTCACCGCCGCCGAGGCCGAGGCCGTCGAGGACGCGATCGAGCAGCTGCTCGCGCCGTACGTCCAGCGGGGCGAAGAGGGTGCGCCCGCGGACGCCCGCGCGGTCCGGTACCTCCGCATGTCGTTGCCTGAAGCAGCGAACTGACCGCGCCGACGATGAAGACTCTGACCGCCACGAGTCTCTGGCGCGACCGGCAGTTCCGCCGATTCTGGTCCGCGCAGATCGTCTCCGAGTTCGGCGACCGGGTGACCGAGCTGGCGCTCCCGCTGATCGCCGTCCTGCTCCTCGACGCCACCCCGGCGCAGGTCGGTTTCCTGACCGCCGCGGTCTGGCTGCCGAACCTCGCGTCACTGTTCGTCGGCGCCTGGGTCGACCACCGGCCCGACAAGCGTCGGCTGATGATCGCTGCCGACGTCTTCCGGGCGATCCTGCTGCTCAGCCTGCCGGCCGCGTACTGGCTGGACCTGCTGACCCTCTGGCACCTGTACGCGATCGCCGTCCTGGCCGGCATCGCCGACGTGGTGTTCGGCACGTCGTACGCCTCGTTCTTCGTCCGGCTCGTTCCCCGCGAGAAGTTCCTCGAGGCGAACTCCAAGCTCTCCGCGACCCGGTCGATCTCGTTCATGGGCGGACCCGCGGTCGCCGGTGCTCTGGTGCAGTGGCTGACCGCACCGGTCGCGATCCTGGTGGACGCGTTCTCGTTCCTGGTGGCGGCGGTCCAGCTCGGCCGCCTGAACACACCGCCGGGCCCGGTCGAGGAGTCGACCGAACCACTGCTGCAGCGCGCGCGGGCCGGGATGCGCTACCTGTTGCAGCACCCGTACCTGCGCCGCAGCCTCGGCTGCGCGACGACGGTGAACTTCTTCAACCTGATCAGCCTGGCGCTACTCGTGCTGTTCGCCAGCCGCAACCTCGAACTGTCCGCCGGCACGATCGGCCTGGCGTTCGGCATCGGCGCGTCCGGTGGCCTGCTCGGCGCACTCGCCGCGTCACCGCTGAGCCGGATCTTCGGCGCCGGCCGGGTGATCGCGGCGAGCTCGATCGTCTTCCCGGGCTCGGTCGCGATCGCGGCCCTGGCGGACGGCCCGACCTGGGCCCGCGCCACCGCCCTGGCCGCCGCCGAGTTCATCGGGGCGTTCGCGGTGATGTGCTTCGACGTGCCGCTCAACTCACTGCAGGCCGCGGTCACCCACGACCACATGCGCAGCCGGGTCGCGGGAGCGTTCAGCAGCATCAACTACGGCGTCCGCCCGCTCGGCGCTGTGGTCGGCGGCTTCCTGGGGACCTGGATCGGCGTCCGCGAGACCTTGCTGATCTCGGCGGCCGGCGGCTTCCTCGCCGTACTGTGGCTGATCCGCTCCCCCATCATCCGCACCCGCGACCTCGACGGCCTGCAACCACCCGACCTTTAGTCGTCCTCCACGTCCAGCTTGGCGACCGTCCGGCGGAGCGGGACCTCCTTGATGAAGAGGACCGCGATCAGGCTGACCACCGCACAGGCTGCGGCGATCAGGAAGATCCGGCCGGTGGCATCGCCGTACGACTGCCGCACCAGCTCGGCCAGCTGCGGCGGCAGGTGACCGACGTCGAGCAGGCTCGTGCTCCCGGAACCACCTTCCTGCACCTTTCGTGCCGCCTCGGCGCCACCGGGTCCGGCGAGCAGACCCTGCACGATCAGGTCCTTCACCCGAACCGCGAGTACGGCGCCCAGGACGGACACTCCGACGGCGCCGCCCAGGCTGCGGAAGAACGCGACCGTCGCACTCGACGCACCGATCTGGCTGACGTCGACGGTGTTCTGCACGGCGAGGACCAGGTTCTGCATGGTCATGCCCATGCCCAGACCCATCGCCAGCATGCCGATTCCGACGTACCAGTACGGCGTGGTGTGGTCGATGGTGCCGAGCACCACCAGGCCGCCGACCAGGAGGATGCCACCGGCAACCAAGTAGCGCTTCCACTTGCCGAACCGGGTGATCATCTGGCCCGAGCCGACCGAGCCGAAGAACGACCCGAGCATCATCGGGATGGTCAGCAGGCCGGCCTCGGTCGGGCTGTAGCCACGGGCGAGCTGGAAGTACTGGCCGAGGAACAACGCGCTGCCGAACATCGCGACGCCGACCGCCAGGCTGGCCACGATCGCCAGCGCGGTGGTGCGTTCCCTGACCACCTTCAGCGGGACCAGCGGCTCGGCCGCGCGGTTCTCGACCACGACGGCGAGGATGCCGAACAGCAAGGTGCCACCGACGAACAGGGCCGACTGCCACGACATCCAGCCGAAGTCGTGACCGGCGAAGGTGACCCAGATCAGCGGCAGGCTGGCGGCGACGCTGATCAGCACGGCGCCGAGGTAGTCGATCCGGACCCGGCGCTTGATCACCGGCAGGTGCAGGTACTTCTGCAGGATCACCAGGCTGATCACCGCCAGCGGGACGCAGACGTAGAAGCACCAGCGCCAGCCGAGCCACGAGGTGTCGACGATGACGCCGCCGATCAGCGGACCGCTCACGGTCGCGACGGCCATCACGGCGCCCATGTAGCCGGAGTACCGGCCGCGGTTACGCGGTGGGATCGCCGCGCCGATGATCGCCTGGGCCAGCGCCATCAGGCCGCCCATCGCGAGGCCCTGCAGGACCCGGGCGCCGATCAGGAACGGCACGTTGTGGGACAGGCCGGCCAGGGCCGAGCCGACCACGAACAGCGAGATCGCCACCTGTACCAGAAGCTTCTTGCTCATCAGGTCGGCAAGCTTGCCCCAGATCGGGGTGGAGACCGTGGTGGCCAGCAGGCTCGCGGTCAGCACCCAGGTGTACTGGGTCTGCGAACCCTCGAGGTCGGCGATGATCGTCGGCAGGGCGTTGCTGACGATGGTCGAGCTCAGCATCGCGGTGAACAGCGCGGCGAGCAGGCCGATCAGGATCTCGAGGATCTCGCGGTGCGTGAGTTCCGGCGCGGTGAGCAGTTCCCGCCGGGTCTCGGTGACAGTCATCAGTCTCCAGTCGATGAGGCACGGCGCGCGCTCTTGGTGACGTCGGTGATGGCCTCCGCGATCCGCTGCATGGTCTGCGCAGCGGCGAGCAGGGCGTCGTCGTCGAGGTCCGCCAGGGCGGCGCGAAGATGCTCGGTGTAGGACGAGTAGAGGGCTTCGAGCTGGGCCTTGCCGCGCGGCGCGAGGCTGACCAGCCCGACCCGGGCGTCGGCCGGGTCCGGCCGACGGCTCACCAGTCCGTCGGCCTCGAGGGCGGCCACCTGGCGGCTGACCACCGAGGCGTCGACGCCGAGCTTGGCCGCGATCTCGCCGCCGCGCTGCTCGCCGTCGCGGAGCAGGACCTTGAGCACGCTGGCGTCGGACCGTCGCAGCCCGCCGTCGGGCGCCAGGTGCCGATGCTCGACACAACGCACCGCACGCACCAGCGAACTGACCCCTTCGAGCAGTTCCTGGGCCGGCGAGTCCCGCGCTGCCCCCGGGACGAGGGATTCACGAGCTAGTTGCATAACCCAACTATATGACTAGATAGTTGGTTTCTGCAACCACATGGAGAGACTGTCGAGTCTCGTTTACGGAGAGTCAACTTTTGGCCGAAGTAGCGCACACTTGGCAACTGTCCGTCTAACATCGCTGTAAGGGGGCGCACTTTGTTCTTGGGGGCGCGGGGTGCACCGAAGTCCAGGTGAGCGACTGAGGTGAGGCCATGCAGGCCAGCACAATCGAACAAGCACGGTTTGAGCCGACGGTCGTGGGGGCGATCCGCCGCTACCGGGTGATGGTCGTGATCGTCGCGATCCTCACCGCCTTGGCAGCGGTGGGGTACTCGTTGACGCAGACTGAGCTCTACCGCGCCTACGCCACGGTGACCGTGCCGCAGAGCAGCACCGCCGAAGGCGAGGCCAGGGCCCAGTACTTCGACAGTCAGGTCCTGCTCCTGCAGTCCCAGGAGGTCGCCGACCGTGCGGCCAGGATCGCCAACGCGGCCCTGAACGACAACGTGCTGACCCGGGCCGACTTCTCGGGTGAGAACTCGTCGCTGGAGATCACGCCTCCGGAGCAGTCCACGCCGGGCGGCTTCGGATCCAGCATCGTCGCCCTCACGTTCACCTGGCCGGAGGCGCGGGTCGCCCAGACCGGTGTGAACGCGGTGCTCCAGGCCTTCGACGACGTACGCTCCTCGGCCATCGCCGCGCAAGGCTCGGCCGACATCGCCGCGATCGACCGCGCCAGCAAGGACCTCCGGACCCAAGGCCAGCTCGCGGACCTGCTCAACCAGCGGACGCAGACAATCGCCGACCTCCAACTCGACCTCGCGACCCATCCGACGGTCGCGTGGGCCGCCGAGCCGCAGGTGCCGATCAACGGCAACTCCAAGCGGTCCGGGGCGATCGGGCTGCTGGCCGGCCTCGTCCTGGGCGCCGGCCTGGCCTACCTGCGGGCCAGCCGCCGGCGGTGCCTCGCCGACCGGCTCGACCCGGGCGCGATCTACGACACGCCGTTGATCGGCGAGATCCCGTCGGCCGGAAAGGGCCGGCTGCTTCCCTCGGCCGCGGATGCGCTGCCGATGGCTGTCGACCCCCAGTCGTCGGCGGCCGAGGCGTTCCGGTTCACCGCGGGATCAGTCGAGCGCCTCTGCGCAGCTCGGGACGACCAAATGGCCGTCGTCTTCGTCTCGGCGGACAGCGGACCCGAGCGGAGCTCGGTCGTGGCCAACGTCGCGCTCGCGGTCGCCGAGAGCGGGCGGCCGGTGCTCGCGGTGGACGCCGATGCCACCGAGAGTGCGCTGACCGGTCTGCTGCTGCCGGGCAGCCCGCAGGCTGACGGTTTCGAACAGGTCGTGGCCGCGTGCTGTCCGGTCTCCGACTGCATCGAGCCCAGTCCGCTCAACGCGGACGTGACCGTCCTGCGCGCCGGACCGGTCCGGGTACGGCGAACCGGCGGCGCGGCGTACTCCGAGGCCGTGGAGAAGCTGATCGCCGAGGCCAAGAAATCCTTCGACCTCGTGCTGATCGACAGTCCGGCGGTGCTGAACCGAGCGAGTGCGGTCGACCTGGTGCAGAGCTCCGACGCGACCGTCGTCGTCCTCGGCGCCGGCGAGCCGGTGCAGGACCACGTCGCGATGGCCGAGCGTCTCGACCTGGTCGAGCCGGATCTCGTCGGCTACGTCTACCGCCGGTCGGGTCGCGGTCCGCGGTTCGTCCGCCGGTTGCGCAAGCTGATCATGAACCGGGTCACCCGCCGGACCGGTCTGGAGGCGCTCCCGTCGGCCGAGCTGCTGGCCTTCCGGCGGCCGCACAAGGACCGCCGTACGTCGGCAGGCGCGCCGCGAGGCTGATCCGGGATGTCGTCGCCCGTCGATGCTTCACGCCGTGTCGGCCTTCTGGCGCGGCCGGGGTCGGGACGGCTCTTCGTCCTGTACGGCCGCCTGCTCGGTCCCCTGCTGGCCGGCTACCTGCTGTTCGACCGGGCCTTCGCCTATCTGCACCTGCCAGGCAGTCCGTTGTTCGTCGGCGAGATGGTGCTCGGGGTCGGCGCGGCGGCTGCTGTCGTATCGACGCAGTACATCAAGGCGCCGCTGCGGGACGAGTCGGTCTTCGCACTGCTCGGCGCGTTCGCGGTCTGGGGACTGATCCGGACGGCGCCGGGCGTGGCGACGTACCAGATGGACGCGTTGCGGGATGCCGTGCTGTGGCTCTACTGCCTGTTCGCGTTCTTCGTGACCGGCGCGCTGGCCCGGTCGCCGGAGCTGCTCGACCGGTGGATACGCGGGCTGCACCGGCTGACTCCTTGGCTGCTGCTGTGGCTGCCGTTAGCCGTGATCCTCTATCCGCTGTCGCCGAGCGCGCCCGTGGTCCCGTTCACCACTGTGTCGGTGCTGTCGCACAAGTCCGGGAGCGCGGCGATCGCGGCGCTGCTCGTCCTCGGCGTGATGTGGCTGCTGCCCGGTGAGCGCAGCGCCCGGAGCCGGGTGGGCTGGAGTTTGATGGCACTGCTGGTGGTCGCCCTCGCCGCCACCCAGAACCGTGGCGGTCTGCTCGGCGTGATGGCCGGCGGCGCGGTCGGGTTGGCGTTCCTGCGGAACCGGGTGGGTCTTGCGGCGCGCGTCGTACTCGTGATGGTCGTCGGGCTGGGCGTGGCCTCGCTGCTGTCGCTGAAGGTGCCCATGCCTGGCCTGCAGGGCCGGGAGTTCTCGGCCTCGCAGCTGGTCGCCAACGTGGTGAGTCTGGGCGGGCAGGACACCCGCGGCAACCTCGGCGGCACCGTCGAGGGCCGTCAGCAGCTGTGGACCCGGATCCTCGACAAGCAGATCGAGGACGGTCATCTCGTCGACGGGTCCGGGTTCGGGCAGAACCTGGCCAAGGAGGTCGGCGTGCTCGACGCGGGCAAGGACACCCTGCGGAGTCCGCACAACTCGCACCTGCACATCCTGGCCCGGATGGGGATCGTCGGCATCGCGTTGTGGATCGCCTTGTGGGTGGGCTGGTACTGGCGGATGGTCGCCGGTTGCCGGCGGCTGGCCAGAGAAGGGCTGCACACCCGGCGTCAGGTCGGTGTGCTCTGCCTGGTGGTGACCACGGCGGTGCTGGTCTCCTGCTTCTTCGACCCACAGCTGGAGGGGCCGCAGGTGGCGGCGTTGTTGTGGACCATGTTCGGGATCGGGGTGGCGGTGACGACGGTCCGGCCTTGGTTCCGTGACCGGACGACACCGTGAGCGACCGGCGGCGGTGGATCGCAGCTGCTTGCGCTTTGCTGGCGGTGGTTGCGGTGCTCGCGGTCTTGCGGTCCTTGGGCGCCGCTGAAGAGTCGAACGAGTTCACGCCTGCTGGGCGGCCGGGTCTCACCGGTCCGGTCGGGCCGGTCCCTCGCTCTTGTGATGGCGTGCCGGTCGGTCCGTCCGAGAACGTGCAGTCAGTCATCGACGCGCATCCGGCTGGTACGACGTACTGCCTCTCTCCCGGCGTCTTCCGGCTGGAGCAACCACTGGCGCCGAAGGAGGGTGACTCGCTGATCGGGCTGCCGGGCGCGGTGATCAGTGGGGCGAAGGTATTGATGGGGTGGCGGCAGGATGGTGCGGCGTGGTCTGTTTCTGGGTTTCTGCCGGCGGAGCCGAGTTACCACGGCGAGTGTGCGGAATCGGCGCCGACGTGTACTTATGCGGAGGACGTGTTCGTCGACAAGCAGCGGCTGACTCGGGTGGGCTCCCGGTCGGCTGTGACCAGCGGGACGGTCTACGCGGACTACAGCACGAACTCGATCACGATCGGCGTCGACCCGCGTGGGCGGTTGGTCGAGCAGGCCGTTGCACCGAGCCTCGTCCAGGCGACCGTCGACGACGTGACTGTCGCCAACCTCGTTCTGGAGCAGGCGGCGAACGAGGCGCAGGTGGCTGCGGTGGAGAGTCGGCAGGTTTCGCCGTACGCGATGGGGTCGGGGTGGCGGATCCTGAACAACGAGGTGCGGCTCAACCACGGCGTCGGCCTGGGGCTGGCGGACGGCGCGGTGGCCACCGCGAACTTCGTGCACCACCAGGGGCAGCTCGGTTTCGGTGCCTGGGGCAACGGATCGCTGGTCGGCGGCAACGAGATCTCGTTCAACGGGGCGGCCGGCTACTCGTGGGGGTGGGAGGCCGGTGGCAGCAAGAGCTGGCGCACCGAGCGGCACACGGTCACGCACAACTACGTCCACGACAACTACGGGCCGGGGCTGTGGACCGACGGCGGCAACATCCACACCGAGTACTCGTCGAACAAGATCACCGGGAACTGGGGTGCCGGGATCCAGCACGAGATCAGCTACGACGCGATCATCCGGTACAACGAGATCTCCGGGAACGGGCGGCGGCACCGCGGCTGGGCCTGGGAGGCCGGGATCCAGATCCAGTCATCCGGTGGGACCGAGCTGATCGAGGTCGCGGGCAACGACCTCAGCGACAACGCCAACGGGATCGCGCTGATCGAGAGCGGTGGACGCGCCGGTGAGGATCCCGCGCCGCACGGGCCGCACGTCGTACGCAACGTCTGGGTGCACGACAACCGCGTCGCGATGTCGCCGGGCCAGCTCACCGGCGCCGTCCAGGACATCGGCGACACCGCCGTCTACACGTCCAACAACAACCGCTTCGAGGACAACACGTACGTCGTCCCGTCCCTCGAAGCCCCCCACTTCACCTGGAACGACACCGACCTCACCTGGTCCGCCTGGCGAACCACCGGCAACGACAAACACGGCCAAGCCAAACCCCCACCCCGCTGAGTGATCCCGACCCCAAGCCACCACCACCGCCTCGCCCGGAGGCCAGCACCTCCACCTCCCGGTGGGAGGCAGGCATTCTTCTCCTCCCCGCCCGGAGCGGAGCGGAGGGCGGTGGTTTCAGCTCAGGTCGTCGTTGAGGCGGGAGAGCAGTCTGCCTAGGTCTGCCAGGTCCGTGGGGTTCCAGCGGTCGAGGAGGGCTCGGAATTCGGTTTGGCGTTGGGAGCGCATGGCGTCGAAGCGGTCGGCGCCTACGGTGGTGAGGCGGAGGAGGCGGGCGCGGCCGTCGTCGGGGTCGCCGACGCGTTCGATCAGGCCCAGCGTCTCCAGCTGGGTGATGCCTCGGCTGACGGTCGACTTGTCCAGGCCGAGCGCCTGCGCGACGTCCGACGCGCGCACCCCCGCCCCACCACCCGCCGTGCCGAGCTCGATCTGGGAGATCAGCGCGTAGCCGGCCGCGTCCATCTCCGGGTGCACCCGGCGGGCCAGCCGCAGCGACGCCGACCGCGACCGCCGGAACAGCGCGGACAGCTGCTGCTCGATGTCCGCAACCAGCTTCTCGTTCTGCTCCGGCCAGTCGGTCTCCTGCGTGTCCACGGTCACCGGACCACGATCCCGGCGTCGCGCAGCGCCTTCTTCACGTCCGCGATCCGGAAGTCGCCGAAGTGGAACACGCTCGCCGCCAGTACGGCGTCCGCACCCGCCTCGACCGCGGGCGGGAAGTGCTCGGGAGCGCCCGCTCCCCCACTCGCGATCAGCGGTACGTCGACCACCGCCCGGACCGCCCGGATCAGCTCCAGGTCGAACCCCTGCTTGGTGCCGTCGGCGTCCATCGAGTTCAGCAGGATCTCCCCCGCGCCCAGCTCACACCCGCGCTGCGCCCACTCGATCGCGTCCAGCCCGGCCGACGTCCGGCCGCCGTGCGTGGTCACCTCGAACCCGCTCGGCTGGTCCGGCGCCCGCCGTACGTCGAGGGACAGCACCAGCACCTGGTTGCCGAACCGGTGCGCGATCTCGCGGATCACCTCCGGCCGGGCGATCGCGCCGGTGTTGATGCCGACCTTGTCCGCCCCGGCCCGCAGCAGCCGGTCCACGTCGGTCGCCTCCCGGACGCCGCCGCCGACGGTGAGCGGGATGAACACCTGCTCGGCGGTCCGCCCGACCACGTCGTACGTCGTCTCCCGGGAGCCCGAGGACGCGGTGATGTCGAGGAAGGTGAGCTCGTCGGCACCCTCCGCGTCGTACACCTTGGCCATCTCGACCGGGTCCCCGGCGTCGCGCAGATCGGTGAAGTTGACACCCTTGACCACCCGCCCGGCGTCGACGTCCAGGCAGGGAATCACTCGCACGGCAAGACTCACGGGGCCAGCGTATTAGGTACGGGTGAGAATTCCCGTGACCAGCCCCACCCGACGCGGCGCCGGCCAGGACGGCCGCGCCTTCAGAGCAGGAGTGCCCGGACGATCGGCCAGGCGATCAGGACGCCGGCGCCGCCCGCGGCCAGCAGCACGAGCACGTGCACGGGATTTCTCTTGAACTCCGGATCGACGCCGAGCTCACGCACCATCTCGAGCTGCCCGACCACGGGCCGGCGCTCGATCGGCACCCGGCCGGCCGACACCGCGGTCGCCATCCGCTCCATCGTGTCCTGGTCCCACAGCCAGTTCGATGCACCGAGGCGTGCGCCGTTCGCGGAGAGGATGACCAGGACTCCGATCGGCAGCGAGTTCTTGATCCGGCCGATCGACAGGATCCGCACGACTTGCGCCAGGTGCAGCGTGCGAGGCCGGCCCCACGGACTCGCCTTGCAGGTGACCGTCTCCGCGTCGACCGCGAACCAGGTGTGCCGGAAAGTGAGCGCAAGCACGCTCACGATCGCCAGCACCACACTGACGAACAGAATCGCAGCCGCGATCCAGCTGATCGCCCAGGTCGCGAGCGACGCGCTCAGAATCGCGCCAAGCACCACGTATGAGCCCGTGAGCACCCAGAACCGACCACCGGCCGAGGCGAACCTCGGCCGGAATACCAGCGGCGTCACTTCCAGGCGCGGCGCTTGGTGCCGGACGGCTTGATCGGGGCGGTCGACTCCCAGACCCGGCGCCAGCGGGCGGCGTCCGGACCGGACTGCGACGGCGAGGCCCCCGCGGCGACGCGGCGGCGGGCCTCCCACCAGGTGGTCGACTCCTCGTCCAGCAGGGCCGACACCGCGGCGGAGATCTTCGGCGCGAACTCGCGGGCGCTCTCGCCCTCGGCCGGGCTGAGCGGGTCGCCGTACCGGACCGCGACCGTCGGGCGGCCGGGCACCGGCCAGCCGCGGCCGCGCGGCATCGCGGCGAACGAGCCCTTGATCCCGACCGGGATCACCGGGACGCCGTGCTCGACGGCCAGGTACGCCGCCCCCATCCGGAACCGCTCCATCCAGCCGTCCGGCGACCGGGTGCCCTCCGGGAACACGACCACGTTCCAGCCGTCCGCGAGCAGGTCGCCCGGGGTCGAGCTGAGCTTGCCGCCGCGGCGCTCGATCGGGAACGTGTTGAACACGATCGCCGACGCGGTGGCCCGCCACCAGGTGTCGAAGAAGTAGTCCGCCGCCGCGGCCACCGCCGTCTTCCGGCGCATCGCGTCCGGCAGCGTGCAGAGCAGCAACGGGGTGTCCAGGTGCGACGAGTGGTTCGCCACGATCAGGGCGGGGCCGTTGACCTTGAGCAGCGAGTCGAGCCCGCTCACCTGCGGGTTCACCTCGAACCGCAGCACCGAGTTCAGCGCGCCCTTCTGCAGCACCTCGCGGACCGCGATCGCGGCCGGGGTCCGGGCCCACTTGGTCGGGAAGACCGAGGTCTCCTTCGGGATCACGTACGGCTCGGCCGACCGCGGCACCTGCGGCCGCCGGCCCCACCGCCACCCGCGCGCGACCTGCTTCACGTCGCGCGCGGTGTCGCGGCTGAACTTCACCAGGCTGGTACCCATCAGCGCACGTCCGCGAGCAGGTGCGGCGGGTTGTGCAGGTAGGTGATCGACGGCGACCGGCCGACCGAGTGGCTGACCATCTCGAGCGCGTCCTGCAGCGTCGACGCGGACCGGAAGCCCATCCGCTCGACCGTCTTGCGGTTCGCGCCGACCCAGACGATGTCACCGCAGTGGTCCAGGGCGTGGGAGATCCAGTACCACATGTAGAACGGGTGCACGCCGTGGTAGGCGTACGACGTCCGGTACAGGTGGATGTACCACGGGTCCTCGGCGTACTGCTTCTCGAACTTCGCCTCGATCGTGGCCGGGTCGGTCGACTCCGACAGCACTTCCTCGAAGAAGTCGACGTACGACGGGTGGTGCAGCTGGCTGAACTCGTACGGCACCGGGTGGTAGAGGATGACCGCGCCGTCCTTGCGGACGATCGGGGTCCCCCGGTACGAGTTGAAGTAGTACCCGAGACCCATGCAGGCGGCCAGGATCGGGTTCATCACCGAGTTCACGTTGTACGGGCCGACGAACGGCACACCCATGATCGCGACGTCGGACTGGCCCTGCACCTCGACCAGGTGCTGGCGGTGCACGTTCTCGATCGTCTTCTCGTGCACCGGCTCGATCTTGCCGGCGTTGATCCCGGTCAGCCCGTAGTTCGAGCGGACGTCGGTGAAGATCTTGTGCCGCAGCTTGTTCGGCGCGGCGGCCAGCGCCCGCTTGGTGGCGAGCATCGAGGCCTGGTCCTTGATCGACCACTCCCACTCGCGCTTCTGCAGGAACTCCAGCGGACCGCCGAAGATGTCGTTGTTCAGCGTGGTCTCGATCTGGAAGACCTTGACGTGCTCGGTCAGCACCGCGCCCATCCGCCAGGCCGAGTGGTGCATCTTCGAGGCCTTGTGGTCCATGAACGACCGCGAGTGGATCATCGTGTGGCTGTTGTGGTGGTGCTTCAGCGACTTGTACGACGCCAGCCCGATCGACGTCGACTTGTGGCCGCCGTCCATCGCCACCAGGTTCACGTTCACGTAGACCAGCAGGTCGGACTCGGCCGCCCGCTTGGAGATCTCGACGTCCTCGCCGTGCTTGGTCTGGCCCAGGTGGGTCAGGTTGGCGGTGTCCTCGGCGTCGAAGTTGTAGAGCTTGCCGTCGGGGAAGAACGACCGGAACACCCGCTCGCCGACGATCTCGCGCAGTTCGTTCGGCGTCAGCCGGCGGTGCAGCGCGTTCGCCGAGATCAGTTCGACGTCGTCGACACCGGCGTCGGCCGCCATCGTCAGCACCGCTTCGATGATGCGCTGCCGGATGTCGGGTTTCTTCATCGGCGGCAGCGGCAGCGAGATGTCGTCGAACGCGATCGTCAGCCGCATCCCGGCGGTGAGCAGCTCCGGCAGCGGTTCGGAGTCGATCGGGTTCAGCAGCGCGTTCTGGATCGCTTCCTCGACGTCCCGGACCGGCGGCAGCGCCTCCGGCGGGTACACCACCCGGGTGCCGAGCGGGAAGCGCTCCAGCAGGAAGCCCTCACCGTTGTGCACGAGCAGCGGCGGCGTCCGGTCGTCCACCTCAAGCACGAAACCTGGCCGAGACATGTCACAAACCCTCTCGTCGTACGTTCAGCGCCCTCATGAGGCCCTCACATCGAAAGCAACCTTGACCGTGCCCAGTCGGCCGGCCGAATGCGCGTGGTCGATCGCCTCGCGCCAGCGGTACAGCGGGTAGCGTGCACCGACAATTCCATCCAGCGGCGCCTTCGCGGCCAGCTCCAGTGCGGTTTCGAAGGCCGGCTGATCGTTCGGCTCCTCCCGCGCGGAGGCATAGCTGCCGGTCAGCTCGAGCTCGCGGAACCACACCGGCGACAGGTCGGCGCCGCTGGCCGGCATCCCGGACAGCACTACCCGTCCGCCGGCCTTGGTCACCCGCAGCACGGTGTCGATCGAGTCCTTGCTGCCGACCGCGTCCACGGCGATGTCCACACCGCCGAGCAGGAACTCCTTGGCCATCTCCGGCTTCAACCGGAAGGCGCCCGTGGAGCGGCGTACCCCGCGGAACACCTCGTCGGGAGCGACCACGTCGCTGGCGCCGAACGCCCGGGCCAGCTCACGCTGCTTCGCGTGCTTGGCGACGACCGTGATCCGGCCGGCCTGAGTCAGCTCACGCAGCGCAAGGGTCGCGAACAGCCCCACGGCGCCGGCTCCGCTGACCAGGATCGACTGGCCCGGCTCCACCTTCGCCCGCAGCGCGGTGTGCACGGCGCAGGCCAGCGGCTCGGTCAGTACGGCGCGCTCGTCGGACATCCCGTCCGGAACGGCGTACAGCTGGCTGCGGTGCGCGACCATCACGTTGCCCCAGCCGCCACCGGTGTCCTGGCAGAACCCGGTCTGCAGACCCGGCGCAACGTGCCCGACCGTGATCCGGTCACACCGGTTGGTGGTGCCGGACGCGCAGCCCTGGCACGGCTCGACACCGCGGGCCGCGCAGGTGAGAACGGAGTCCATCACCACGCGGGTGCCCTTCGGCAGGTCCGCGCAGTCGTCGAGCAGCTCGCCGACGATCTCGTGCCCGGGCACGAACGGCATCGACACCATCGCCGAGAAGTACAGCTTGGTCGAGCCGGTGACCATGCCGAGGTCGGAGCCGCAGATCCCGGACAGGATCGGCCGGATCCGCGCCCAGCCCTCCCGCTCGGCCTTCGGCTCGTTGATGGTGACGAGGCGCAGCGGCGCGGCCGGTCCGGTCAGGATGCCGGGGATCCGGCCGCCGACCGCCTTGGCCGCCAGGAACTTGGCCGGCGACCGGTACATCTCCAGCGCGAGCATCATCGGGCGTTCACCCCTGGCAGCTCCAGTCGGGACGAGGTGGACGGGGTCTTCCAGTCGACGATCTGCCAGCGCGCGGCCCGGGCGGCCCGGAACAGCGACACGTCCGGCGAGACCGCGACCGGATTGCCGACGACCTGCAGCATCGGCAGGTCCGAGTGGCTGTCGGCGTAGGCGTAGGACTTGGACAGGTCGATGTTCGTGCCGCGGGCGCGGTGCTTGATCCACGCGGCCCGGGACTCCCCGACCAGCGGCGGACCGGACAGGAACCCGGTGCACCGGCCACGGTCGTCGACGGCCAGCTCGGCGGCGACGATCTCGTCGAACAGCGGCTCCAGCGGCCGGGTCAGCGGCCGGACCGCGCCGGTGATCAGGATCGTCTTGTGCCCGGCCGCGCGGTGCTCGCGGATCCGCCGTACGGCGTCACCGCTCAGCCGCTCCAGGACGTGCTCGGCCAGGAGCTCGTCGACGATCCGGTTCAGCTCCTCGAGGTCGGCGCCCTCGTAGCGGCGGTAGATGGTCCGCAGGAAGGTGCCGCGGTCCTTGCGCTCGGCCGAGATCAGCTTCGGCAGCCGGCGCAGCATCGAGCCGATCTCACCGATCCGCTGGTGGCTGTCCAGTTCGGGCAGCCGCATCCACAGGTAGGTCTCGATCACGTTCGACGACAGCAGCGTGCCGTCCATGTCGAACGCGGCGATCACCTCGGAGTCCTGCTGCGGCTCGACCTTCTTGAGCACGCCCGCGGACTCGGCCAGCGCCTTGTTCCGCTTCTTCCGGACCACGTCCAGCCGGCGCAGCGAGTCGGTGACACTCGGGCAGTGCACCTCCTGCAGGTAGTGCTGCCAGTCGACCACGGAGGTGTCGCAGGCGAACTTCTCCCGGTCGTCACCCTCGAGCGCGTTGTGCAGCGCCAGCACGTTGTCGTCGACGAACTGGAGCTCGGCCTGCGCGTACTCGGAGTACAGGTCCATGTAGCGGCGCAGGAAGTCCAGCCGGCGCTTCTGCACGTCGAGCTCGCGGGCGTACTTCCGGGTCCGCTCACCGCGCGGGACGGTGGTGATGATCTTGTCCGCGATCTTGTGCGCGCGTTCGCCGTACCGCAGCATGCTCTCGACCGAGTCGCCGCCGGGGAACTTCCACACCGGCAGCCGGACCGCGCCGCGCTCGCCGAGGTCGAACGGGTGCTTGGAGAAGTACGCGCGGACCCCGGCGTACAGCTGCTCGAAGGTCAGCGGGTTCCGGGCGCCGGAGCCGATGTGGTAGTACTCCGGCTTGCTCAGCTCGGGCTCGGTCGCCATCACCGCGCAGATCGCGCCGACCACGTGGTCGACCGGGATGATCTCGATCACCGAGTCCGGCGAGGCCGGGAACTCGGGCAGCTCGCCGCGGCCGTAGGCCAGGATCAGCGGCTCGGCCATCTTGAAGCCCTCGATCCAGCCCGGGTGCGGGCTCTGCACCGCGGACTCGATGATGGCCGGGCGGACGATCGAGGTCGGCAGCGTGGCCGAGAACTCCTCGACCACGCGCTCGCCGAGGGCCTTGGTGAACGTGTAGCAGTCGGTCCAGCCGAGGCTGCGGGCGCGCTCGGTGCCGGTCTCGACCAGCTTCTTCGCGACCCACTCGGTCCGGCGGCGCTCGGTGTCGGCGGCGGCGGTCAGGTGACCGGCCCGGCGGTGCAGCTTCTCGGCGTCCTTGCGGAACTTGGCCAGCATCGGGGCCGACCGGGACTGCTCCTCGACCCGGGCCTTCATCGCCATGCCGGCCTCGGCCTCGGTCCGCCAGTCGACGCTGTGGTCGACCGGCGCCTCCGGGATCGCGCCGCGCCGGCGACCGGCCGTGTACGCCGTGGAGATGTGCACGTAGTGGACCTGGCGGCCGGTCTCGACGATCCGCTCGAGCAGGCTCTTGGTGCCGAGCACGTTGGTGGTGAACGCCTCGTGGATCGGCGGGTCGAAGCTCACGTCGCCGGCGCAGTGCACGACGATGTCGAGATCCTTGGGCAGCTCCGGCACGTCGGACAGGTCGCCCTCGATCACCTCGATCCGGGCGGCGGTGAGCGCCTCGGCGTCGGCGTGCTCGGTGCCCTCGCCGTAGAACGGCTTGAAGATGTCCTTCTTCAGCAGTTGCGCCATCCGCGCGGTGCCGGTCAGCGACCCCTTCGGCCGGATGATCGCGACCACCGTGGTCCCGGGGAGGTCTCCGATGATCCGGTGCAGCAGCGCCTCACCGACGAACCCGGTGACGCCGGTGACCAGGACCTTCTTGTCCTTGAGCTTGTCGGCCAGACTCACTTGTCGCCTCCACGCGTGAGCTCGAGTGCCTCGGTCAGGGTGAACGCACCGGCGTACAGGGCCTTACCCACGATGACGCCTTCGACGCCGTCCTCGACCAGCGTGCTCAGGGCCACGAGGTCGTCGAGGCTGGAGACGCCGCCGGAGGCGATGATCGGCTTGTCCGTGCGCGCGCACAGGTCGCGGTACAGGTCCAGGTTGGGGCCCTGCAGCATGCCGTCCTTGGTCACGTCGGTGACGACGTACCGCTCGCAGCCGGCCGCTTCCAGCCGCTCGAGCACCTCGTAGAGGTCGCCGCCTTCTTTCGTCCACCCGCGGGCCGCCAGGGTCCGGCCGCGGACGTCGAGCCCGATCGCGACCCGGTCGCCGTACTGCTGGATGATCCGGTCGCACCACTCCGGGTCCTCGAGCGCCGCGGTGCCGATGTTGACCCGGCGCGCGCCGGTCGCGAGGGCAGCCTCCAGGGAATCGTCGTCGCGGATACCGCCGGACAACTCGACCTGGACGTCCAGCTTGCCGGTCACGTCCGCGAGCAGCTCACGGTTGCTGCCACGGCCGAACGCGGCGTCGAGGTCGACCAGGTGGATCCACTCGGCGCCGGCCTCCTGCCACGCCATCGCCGCCGCCAGCGGATCGCCGTACGACGTCTCGCTCCCGGCCTCCCCTTGCACCAGCCGGACCGCCTGACCGTCCGCCACGTCGACGGCAGGCAGCAGCACCAGGTTCCCCGACCGGGGTGGTGGGGTGGGGAAAGAATCGGACACAGACATGGCCCACACCCTAGATGGCCCTAGTTCGGGTTTCGTAACCCGCTGCCTCGCTGAGTCGTTGAGATCGAATCTGTCTCAGCAATACCACTCTAGACAGTGGTCTGATGCCTTTAGGGTGGCTGGGTGGTCACCGTGGAGGAGCTCGAGACGGACCCGCATCCGGCGCTGGCGGCGCTCCGCCCGATCGGGTGGGTCTATGCCCTCGATGGCTGGGTGGTCGCCGGTCGTTCGCTCGCTCTAGAGGTACTGCGGGATCCGGAGACCTTCACCGTCGACGATCCGCGCTTCTCCACCGCACAGGTGGTCGGGCCGTCGATGCTGTCGCTGGACGGCGCGACGCACAAGGCGCACCGGGGTCCGTTCGAGGAGCCGTTCACGCTCGCCGAGACCCGTCGCCGCTTCACCGAGCCCGTGCAGCAGACCGTTGACGACCTGGTCGGGGCGATCCGGGCTGACGGTGCTGCGGACCTCCGGCGGACGGTGGCCGGGCCGTTGTCGGTCGCGGTGGTCGCCTACTCGCTCGGGTTGCCGCCCGCCTCGGCATCGACCGTCCTGGACTGGTACACCGCGATCTCCGACTCGGTCTCCGGGGTCGCTGCCGGACGACCGGTGACGGCAGCGGGCTCGGAGGCGTTCGCCGCCCTGCACGCACACGTTGCCTCAGGCATCGATTCCGCCGACTCACTGATCGCCGCGGCCGCCGGCGCCGGCCTCGGTGTCGACGAGGTGGTCGCGAATGCCGCCGTGCTGATGTTCGGCGGGATCGAGACCACCGAGGGCATGATCACCAACGCCCTCTGGCACCTGCTCAACCACCAGGACCAGCTGGATCTGGTGCTGGCCGACCCTTCGCTGCTGCCGAACGCGATCGAGGAGTCGCTCCGCCTCGAGCCGGCCGCGGCTGTGGTCGACCGCTACGCCACCCGCGACGTCGAGCTGGCCGGTGCGTCGATTCGCCGGGGTGATTTCGTCACGGTGTCGCTGGCGGGCGCGGGCCGGGACCCGGCGGTGTTCCCTTCACCGGACGTTTTCGACGTCCGCCGTACCAACGCCCGTCGGCACCTGGCCTTCGCCAGTGGGCCGCACATCTGCCTCGGCATGCACCTGACCCGCCTCGAAGCCCTCACGGCGGTCAGCGCATTACTCGCGTTGCCAGGCCTCCGGCTGGATCCGTCGTCTCCGCCGCCGCGCGGACTGGTCTTCCGCAAGCCGCCGGCGCTCAACGTCACCTGGGATGTGACCTGAGTACGAGCGCGATGCCCAGAAGGCCGCCTCTAGGAACCAGTACGGCTGAGCAGCAGCATCGCGGCGGGGTGGACGGGCAGGCGCTGCTCCGGATCGCGGTCGGCGTCGGCGGCCAACCGGGTGAAGCCGTCCTCGATCTCGTCCTCCGGCAGGTGTTCGAACGTCGACAGCGCCCGGAGCTTGAGCCGGTCGTAGCTCTCGCGCAAGGTGCGTGGCGGCTCGGTGGTCACCCACGCCACGTCGTCGGCCGGTGTCAGGCCTGCAGTGCGCGCGAGGTCCTTTGCGGCGTCGAGGGTCAGGTACATGCCGGCGTCGACGGTTCGCGCGGACGGAAAGTAGGCGTACCAGAACAGTTCCGGCATCAGGTCCGCGAACTGGCTGCGCAGGAACGCCACTCCCCCGGGCTTCAGCACCCGGCGGACCTCCTCGAGCGCCTGCCGCTGGTCCCGGAAGTGGTGGAACGACAGGAACATCAGCACCCCGTCGACCGATGCCTCCGGCAACGGGATCTCCTCGGCGCGGCCGTTCCGGTAGACCACGCCCGGGTGCGTCGCGGTCGTTTCGGCGATCTCCCGCATCCGGTCCGACGGCTCCACGCCGTACACCGGACCGCCGAACGCCTCGGCGAGCCCGGGCGTGAGGCGGCCGGTCCCGCTGCCCAGGTCCAGCAGGGTCAACGGCCGTTCACCCGGCAGGTAGGGCGCGAACGCGTCAGTCCAGCGCTTGACCTCGGCCACGGTCATTCCTCGCCCCGCGGCGTACACACTGCTCAACCGTCCGTTGTAGTCGACCATGATGCGGACAGTAGTACTGGCGAGTACCGCCCGCGGGCCGCACAATGACGGCATGACGAACCTGGCGGACGCGCAGTCGCTGGCCGAGGTCGGCGACATCGTTCGTGTCGAGGCCAGGCTGCTCACCGGTGCGCAGGGCGCGACCTTCGTGCTGCGCGAGCAGGACCGGTGCTTCTACGCCGACGAGGACGCGATCGCGCCGCTGTGGAAGGGCCAACGGTTCCCGATCACGAGCTGCATCAGCGGCTGGGCGATGCTGCACGACGAGACCGCGGTCGTGCCGAACATCGAGCTCGACGGGCGCATCCCGCTGGAGGCGTACCTGCCCACCTTCGTCCGCAGCCTGCTGATGGTGCCGGTCGGCTCACCGAGCCCGGTCGCCGCGATCGGCGCCTACTGGTCCCGCCACCACCGCGCCACCGACGCCCAGATCGAGGGCCTGCAGGGCCTCGCGACCCGCACCGCGGAAGCCATCGAGCGCATCGGCCTGGCCGACGCGCCCTGGGCTCCGACGTTCACCAACCGCTGACGACGTCGTAGCCCAGCCGAAGGATCAGGGCGGAGACGACGACCAGGAAGATGATCCGGACGAACCGGCTGCCACGGGCCACCGCGGTCCGGGCGCCGAGCAGGCCGCCGAGCATGTTGGCCGCGCCCATGATCAGCCCGAGAATCCACAGCGGCGAGCCGTGCAGGGCGAAGATGATGATCGCGCCGAGGTTGGTCGCCACGTTCGCGATCTTCGCCTTCGCGCTGGCCTGCAGGAAGTTGTAGCCGAGGAACCCGACCAGCGCGAAGATCAGGAACGATCCGGTCCCCGGCCCGACCGCGCCGTCGTAGAAGCCGATCAGCACGCCGACCACACTCGCCGCGACGTAGTGATCACGGCCGTCGAACCGCAACGCCGTCCGCGCACCGAGTGACGGCTTCATCGCGGTGTAGATCGCGACGCCGATCAGCAGCACCAGCACGATCGGCTTGAACCAGGACATCGGGATCTTGGTCGCCACCAGCGCGCCCACGGCCGACCCGAGACCGGCCAGGATCGCCAGCGGGATGACGGTCCGCTTGTCCGGGCGCACCTTGACGCTGAAGGTGACCGCGCTGGTCGTCGTTCCGCAGAGCGAGGAGATCTTGTTCGTGGACAGGATCTGCGCCGGGGTCGCGCCCGGCAGCCCGAGCAGCATCGCGGGCAGCTGGATCAGGCCACCGCCCCCGACCACCGCGTCGATCCAGCCGGCCGAGAAGGCGGCGACCACCAGGAAGACCAGGGTCCACAGCGAGAGGTCAGGCACGGCAGCCCACCAGGCGGAAAGCACTCACCCGGCCATCATCAGGTAAGGACGTTGTTCCAAAAAACCCTTACACTGGCGGACGTGACCCAAGACATACCCAGTGCTGCGGTGCCACAGTGGGCGGATGGCGTCCTCGATCGTGCCACCCGAAGGCGAGCCGCTCGCCACGGGCTGGGAACCGGACCTCGCGCCGGCCGACTCCCTCGTCCGCCAAGCGGTCCTCGCGCACGCCTCCTGGGTGACCGAGGGCGCCCGCCGGGCCGGTAAGCCCTGGTACGACGGCGACACCTGGGCCGGCGGCTTCCTCGGCGACCGCGGGCCGTTCACGAACCTGGTGGTGGCGAAACAACCGATCGACCCGGCCGAGGTGATCGCCGACGTCGCGCGCCGGCTGCCGAACAACGTGCCGTACCTGTTCGTCAGCCCCTGGCCGACCCGCGACCTGCGCGAACACGGCCTCGCCCTGGTCGGCCATCCCCCGCTGATGGTCCGCTTCCCCGACACCGCGACGACCCCGCCGGTCACCGATCTCGACGTCCGCCAGGTCACCGACGCCGCCGGGCTGGCCGACGCCGAGCGCGTCTTCATCGACGGCTACCCGGTCCCGGAGCTCCAACCGGTCGAACCCGGTGTGCTGTACAGCGCAACCTTCCTCGACGGCCCGACCGCCGTCTGGGTCGGGTACGACGGCGACGTACCGCTCGCCACCGCAGTCGCCCACAACGCGGCCGACGTGACCGTCGTCGAGAACGTCGCCGTCATGCCCACCGCCCGCGGCCGCCGCGCCGGCGCCGCCCTCACCTGGGCCGCCGCCACCCACCACGACCAGCCGTCGGTCCTGCTCGCGTCCGACGACGGCCAGCCGGTGTACCAACGCCTCGACTACCTCCGCATCGAACGCTGGACCGTCTGGATCCGCCCCTGATCCCTGGATCAGGACAATGGCAGGGTGAAGTTCCTACTGCTGATCCATAACAATGCCGAAGCCCTGGCCGGACTGACCGAGCAGCAGCAGCTCGAGCTGGCGGGCGACCGGGAGCGCGTCGCTGCCCGGGCACGCGAACTGCGGGCGAGCGGGGAGCTGTTGTCCGTCCTCGCCCTGGACGACCCGTCGACGAGCAAGAGCGTCCAGCTGGTCGCCGGGACGCCGGTGATCTCCGACCGGCCGTTCCTGGAGACGAAGGAGTACCTGGCGGGCGCGCTCCTGGTGGAGTGCCCGACGATCGAGCGGGCGCTGGAGCTCGCCGCCGAGGTTCCGGCGACCGAGTTGCGGCGGATCGAGATCCGGCCGGTCATGGAGCTCGGCGACGCCGACTTCGCACCGGGCGCCGCGACCAGGTGACGGACGGCCCGGAGGCGGGCGGCCTGGGGGCGGACGGTCTGGGGGCGGGCGGTCTGGAGGCGGTGATCCGGGCGGCCGCGCCGCGCGCGCTGGCGGCGCTGGTCCGGCGGTACGACGCCTTCGACCAGTGCGAGGACGCCGTCCAGGAAGCGCTGCTCGAGGCGTTCGTGCAGTGGCGGGCGAACGGCGTACCCGAGCAGCCGATCGGCTGGCTGGTCAGCGTCGCCACCCGGCGGCTGGTGGACGGCTGGCGGCGCGACAACGCCCGGCGGCAGCGCGAGCTCAACGACTTCCTCCGGGCGCCCGCGCAAGTGGATGACTCGTATCGCGAGGATGCCGACGACACCGTTCGTCTGCTCTTCCTCTGCTGCCACCCCGCCCTGAGTCCGGCGTCGCAGGTCGCGCTCACGCTGCGGTCGGTCGGCGGCCTGACCACCGCGGAGGTGGCCGCGGCTCTGCTCGTCGGCGAGCCGACCGTGGCGCAGCGGATCAGCCGGGCGAAACGGCTGATCCAGGACGCCGGAGCGCGGTTCGAGCTGCCGACCGGCGCGGAGTACGGCGTACGCCTGCGAGCGGTCCTGCACGTCCTCTACCTGATCTTCAACGAAGGCCATACGGCCAGCGCGGGCGCGGACCTGCAGCGTGTGGACCTGGCGACTGAGGCGTTGCGCATCACTCGGCTCCTGCATCAGGCCGTGCCCGGGTCGAGTGAGGTGACCGGGCTGCTCGCGCTGATGATCCTCACCCACGCGCGCCGCGACGCGCGTACCGGTCCGGGCGGCGACCTGATCCCGGCCGATCGGCAGGACCGCACCCGCTGGTACGCCGACGAGATCGCCGAGGGCACGCGGCTCGCCGAGGACGCGCTCCGCTCGGGACCCGTCGGCGCGTACCAGCTCGAGGCTGCGATCGCCGCCGTACACAGCGAGGCCGACGCGGTCGAGAGCACCGACTGGGAGCAGATCGCCGGCCTGTACCGGATCCTCGCGCAGGTCGATCCCGGGCCGATGGTGACGCTCGGCTCGGCGGTGGCGGTGGCGATGACCGAGGGCCCGCAGGCCGGGATCGCGATCGTCGACGGCCTGGCCGGCGACAAGTACCTCGGTGACCACCACCGGCGGTTGTCGGTGCTCGCCCACCTGCACGAGCTCGCCGACCGGCCCGACCTGGCCCGCGAGAACTACCTCGCCGCCCTGGACCGCACCCGCAACACCGCCGAGCAGAACTACCTCCGCGAGCGGATCGCCCGCCTCGGCGAGTGACTCACTGACTCATTTACGCCGCCGGTGGGACGCGCTCGGCAGGCGGGACCGTGAGGGCGCTGTGGAAGACGTCGCCCGGGTCGACAGCCTGCTTCAGCGCCGCCAGCCGCGAACGGTGCACCGGCGGGTAGCACCGGTCGAGGTCGGCCGTGGTCGGGTGCGACAGGAAGTTCGCGTACGCGCGCTCCGGGCCGAATGCCTCCCAGAGCCACTCGAAGCCGGCCACCTGCGATCCGTGCAGGCCGGTCGATCCGATCAGCACCGAGTTCACCATGAACTGCGCATCGCGGTGCGCGAACGCGGTCGCGTCCGAAGGCATCGCGCCGAACGCACCCCCGAGCGCCCGAATCTCCGCCGCCATCGCGGGCAGCCGCAGCCGGGCCTCGAGGACCTGCTCGCCGAGTTCCGGCGACCACTGGTCGAAGAGGCCGTTGCGCACCCGCGGCGTCCAGTCGGCCGGCATCGACTCGTTCGAGAACACCTGTGCGTACGGGATTTCGGCCACCGTGTCGGTGAGCACCGTGCCCAAGGCCCGCAGCGGTTCGAGGACCTTGTCCCGGGTGACCTCGTCCCCGGCGATGCACACCATCACCGCGACCGGCGCCTGCCGGTCGGCCATCATCGTCGGCGGCAGCTGCAGCGACGACGACAGTTCGTCCGGCGCGGTCACGACGTACTCGGCCCAGCCTTCCAGCACCTGTTCCGCCTGCGTCCACGGGAACAGGAGGGTGCCGAAGTGCACTGTCGGCTGGTGTACGGCGGCGATGTCGTACGACGTCACGACGCCGAAGCTCCCGGCGGCACCACGCAGCCCCCAGAACAACTCGGGCTCGGTGGCCGCGTCGACCCGCCGTACCTTCCCATCCGCGGTGACCACCTCGGCCGCCACGACGTGGTCGATCGCGAGACCGTGCTTGCGCACCATCCACCCGATCCCACCACCGGCCATCAACCCGCCAACCCCGACACCGGCCGTGTCGCCGGACGAGATCGCCAGCCCAGCCTCGGCTAGCCGCTCAGCTACCTGCCCCCACGTGGCCCCGGTCCCAACCGTCACGATGCCATCGCCGGCCACGGCGACCTGGTCCATCCGCCGTACGTCGATCACCACACCACCGTCGTTGGTCCCGAACCCGGCCATATGGTGCCCACCACTCCGCACCGCCACGTCCAGCCCGAACGCCTCGGCGTACCCAAGCGCCGCCGCGACATCACCAGCCTCCGCGCACCGAACGACCACCGCCGGCCGCCCCTGAGCAACCAGCGTCCGCCCAGCCTCCCGATACCCCGCGTCTCCCTCGACAACAACCTCACCAACCACATCCGCCCGAAGCCTCTCGACCCCACGCGCCCCAACACCCTCAGCCATCTCAACCCCTCGATCCCAGCGCCCCCATGGCGCCTCCTCCCCCACTGATCGAAGCCAATCCCCGTCCCTCGACATCCCCCACCAAGAAATCTTCAAAAGGCAGGGGAACAAGGCACCGGCCCCGACTCCGGGGTGGAGTGGGGGCGGGTGGGTGGGGCGTTGGCCGGCAAGCCGCGGTGCGGCTGCCGGTGGGGTCAGCCGCGGACCGTGGTGACGAGGTGGTCTACTACCTCGGCCACGGGGATGTCGGCGCGGGTGTTGGTGCGGCGGTCCTTGACCTCGATGGTGCCTTCGGCGAGGCCCTTGCCGACGACGGCGATGGTGGGGACGCCGATGAGCTCGGCGTCCTTGAACTTCACGCCTGGGGAGACCTTCTCGCGGTCGTCGTAGATGACCGTGAGGCCGCGGGACTCCAGGTCGGCGGCGAGCTCGGCGGCCCTCTCGAAGACCTCGGCGTCCTTGCCGGTGGCAACCAGGTGGACGTCGGCCGGCGCGATCTCGCGCGGCCACACCAGGCCCAGCTCGTCGTGGTTGCCCTCGGCGATCGCGGCCACCGCTCGGGTGACACCGACGCCGTACGACCCCATCGTGACTGTGACGAGCTTGCCGTTCTGGTCCAGCACCTTCAGGTCGAGGGCGTCGGCGTACTTCCGGCCGAGCTGGAAGATGTGCCCCATCTCGATCCCGCGCGCCGTCGCCAGCGGACCGGACCCGTCCGGCGCCTCGTCACCGTCGCGCACCTCGGCGGCCTGGATGGTGCCGTCGGCGGTGAAGTCGCGGCCGTGCACGAGGTTGAGCACGTGGAAGCCGGACTTGTCCGCACCCGTCACCCACGCCGACCCCTCGGCGATCCGGGGGTCGAGCAGGTACCGGATCCCGGAGGTGTTCTCCTTGCCGAGCACTCCCGGGCCGATGTAGCCCTTCGCCAGCGAGGGGATCTTCTCGAAGTCGGCCTCGTCGAAGGCCACCACCTCGGCAGGCTCGAGCTGCGCGCCCAGCCGCTTCTCGTCGATCGCCCGGTCACCGGGCACGCCGATGGCCAGCGGCTCGCGGGTGCCGTCGGGGTGCACAACCATGACCAGTACGTTCTTCAGCGTGTCCGCCGCGGTCCACTCGCGACCGTCGGTCCGGGCGTGCTTCGCGTTCAGCGTGTCGACCAGCGTCTCGATGGTCGGCGTGTCCGGGGTGTCGACGACCTCGGCGGCGGGCACACCGGACGCGTCCACCGGCGCCGCCTGCGGGACCACGACGGCCTCGACGTTGGCGGCGTACCCACCCGGCGAGCGGACGAAGGTGTCCTCACCGTTCTCCGCGATCGCCAGGAACTCCTCCGACCGGGACCCGCCCATCGCGCCGGACATCGCCTTGACGATCACGTAGTCGAAGCCGAGCCGGTCGAAGATGTTGATGTACGCCTGCCGGTGCAGCTCGTACGACGCGGCCAGCCCGTCGTCGTCGATGTCGAACGAGTACGAGTCCTTCATCACGAACTCGCGCCCGCGCAGCACGCCGGCCCGCGGCCGCGCCTCGTCGCGGTACTTGTTCTGGATCTGGTAGATCGACAGCGGCAGGTCCTTGTACGACGAGTAGAGCTCCTTCACGACCAGCGTGAACATCTCCTCGTGCGTCGGCCCGAGCAGCATGTCGGCGCCCTTGCGGTCCTTCAGCCGGAAGATGTTCGGACCGTACTCGGTCCAGCGGCCGGTGGCCTCGTAGGGCTCCCGGGGCAGCAGCGCCGGGAACACCAGCTCCTGCGCGCCGATCGCGTCCATCTCCTCGCGCACGATCCGCTCGACGTTGCGCAGCACCCGCAGGCCCAGCGGCAGCCAGGTGTAGATGCCGGGCGCGGTCCGCCGGATGTAGCCGGCGCGGACGAGCAGCTTGTGGCTCGGGACCTCCGCGTCCGCCGGGTCCTCGCGAAGGGTGCGAAGGAACAGCGACGACATGCGCAGAATCACGGGAGTCTCCAAAAGCCTGACAAAAGATGGATGGAACATCGGACGTCACAGAGGATATCCGTCCGGCGACCATGCTCTCACCACGTTATCCACAGCCTGCGGGTGCCCAGCCGCCTCATTCGGTCTCGCGCGACGCCTTCAGGGCCCATTTGATCAGCGGAACCTGCAGCGGCAGCCGCGCCCAGCCGACCGCGCGCGCGGTCGGCGACCCCTTCCGCTGCAGATCCATCGCCATCTGCACGTTGGCCGGGAAGATCGCCGCCAGCAGCCCCGCGCTGAGCAGACCGGCCGCCCGCCGGGTCCGCGGATGCAGCAGACCGGCCGCACAGGCCAGCTCGGCCACGCCGGACGCGTAGACCAGCTCCTTCTTGCGCGGCAGCGCCCGGGGCACGATCTGCTCGAACGGCTCGGGCTTCACGAAATGGAGGGTTCCGAGTACGCCGAACAGCACCGCCAGCCCCGTGGTGGTCTTGCTCCGAGTCACCATGCGCGGAGCCTACCGGACAGTAATCACGGCAGCTTCCCGTACGGCGAAGCCGCGGCCCGGGCCGCGTAAACCAACGCTGGTTTCAGAATCGGCCAGAACGTCGACGACACGCACGAGTACGCCGGCAGGAACCCCGCGCAGGCCCCGGACGCCGGCCCGATCTCGAACGTGTACGCCGGCACCCCGCGCGTCCCGGACAACCAGTCGTCGGTCGCCCCCGGCGCCAGATACCCCACTCCGCCGTCCCCCGTCGACACCGGATACCCGGTCAGCGCCCCCATCTTCTTGCCCAAAGCAACCAACGCGGCCTTGTCCGGCGCGTCCGTGTTCGTGTAGCCACGTGGCCGATGTCGTCGCATCTGAACAAGAAAGCGCACCAGCGGTCACCGCAGCATCACGGTGGGCGCCCAGTATCAGAACAGGATGGTCGCGAACGTCTCGATGGTCCGGAACCCGACCCGCTCGTACGCCGCCCGCGCGGGCGTGTTGAACGCGTTGACGTACAGCGTCACCACCGGTGCGATCTGCCGGGCCAGCTCGACCACCGCCGCCATCCCCGGCGCGGCCAGCCCGCGGCCACGGAACTCCGGGTCCACCCAGACCCCTTGGATCTGGCAGACCCCGGTCCCCACCGACCCGACCTCGGCCTTGAACACCACCCGGTCGTCCTCGATCCGCGCGAACGCCCGCCCGGCGCGGATCAGTTCGGCGACCCGCGATCGGTAGAACGTCCCGTCCGGCCCGGTCTGCGGCGGTACGCCGACCTCCTCGGTGTACATCGCGACACAGGCCGGGTAGAGGATCGGCAGCTCGACCGGTTCGACCTCCCGGACCAGTGGATCCGGGTCGATGGCCGGCGGACCCTCGATCACCATGAACGGCTGGTTGTCGCGCACCTCGCGGGCGGGACCCCAGTGCGGTTCGAGGGTGCCCCACAACTGCTCGACCGCGCGGGCCTGGCCGAGGATCTGGAAGCAGTTCCGGCCACGCCGCAACGCGTACGACGCGAACGCCCGCAGCGCAGCGTCGTCCGCGCCCACCGGCACCATGTTGCCGCCCGCATGGCACAACGCTTCGAGCACGCCCTTCTCGACGTACCCCCAGACCTCGGCGCCGCGCCGTGGGTCGAGTCCGGACGCCTGCACCAGGCTGTCGACGAACACGTTGACGACCGGGTCGCGACCGATAACGGCACGCGCTGCCGCGAGGTCGCGAGGACCGAGAACCCGAACGCCCACGCGCAGAACCTAGCCGATGATCCCCCGTCAAGCGTGCAACGGGTCGTGAGCAGCCGCGATCCGGCGCAGCGGCGACGTCCACGCGACCAGCACCGCGACGAACCCGAACGCACCCATCACGACCATCGCGGTGCGGACGCCGTACTGGTTCCCGAGTAGACCACCGACGATCGAGCCCAGCGTCCAGCCCACTCCCCAGGACAGCATCCGGCCGGCCGTGTTGACTCGGCCGAGCAACTGCTCCGGCGTGACCTGCTGCCGGTAGGAGATGGAGTTGACGATCACCAGCACGTACGCCGAACCCCACACGAGCAATGCGAGTGCGGCCAGGCCCCAGGCCGGCATCAGCGCCGTCACGATCCCCAGCACCGCCGACATCGGCAGCGCGTAGAGCGTGATCGCGGCCGGTGGCATCCGCTTCAGCAGCCGCGGCAGGCCGAGCGCCGCGATCAGCCCACCGATCCCCCAGGCACCCCACACGAGTCCGAACCGCACACCCGACGTACCGATGTGCAGGATCCGGTCGCACCAGACCACCATCAGCGCGACGAACCCGCCGCCGGCGAACGACTGGAGGCTGCCGACGATCGTCATCGTCCGCACCCCGGGATGCCGGACCAGGAACCGCACGCCCTCCGCGATGTCCGCGAAGATCACCCGCGGCCGCAATGGCAGCTGCCCGTCCCGCCGCTCCGACATCGCCCGCACGATGCCGCGTACGGCGATCGCCGACGCCACGAAACTCAACGCGTCGAGAGTGAGCAGGCTGGCCGGGTTCAGCACCGCGAGCGCCAGGCCGGCGAGCGCCGGGACGAACAGCTCGACCAGGCTGGACGCCGTCCAGACCGCCGAGTTCGCCTGCGCGACCCGGGCCCGTCCGACCAGCACCGGCAGCGCGCCGAAGTTCGCGCCGTCGAAGAACGTGAAGACCGCCTGCACCGCGAACCCGACCACGAGCACCTGCGCGACGGTCAGCACACCGAGCAGGTGCGCGACCGGGATCGACCCGATCAGCACCGCGTTGACCAGGTCGGCCGACACCATCACCCGCTGCCGGTTCCACCGGTCCGAGAGCGCGCCGGCGAACAGCCCGGTCAGCAGGTACGGCGCCGCCTCGAGCGCGGTCGTGAGCGCGGTGAGGAACGTCGAACCGCTCAGCCGGTAGACGAGCACCGGCAGCGCGACCGCGGTCACCATCGACCCCGTGAACGACAGCACGCGGGCGACCCAGTACCGCCGGAAGTCCGGATCGTCCCGCAGCCGCGGCGGGTCAGTGACGGTCATGCGGAGAACCTTGCAACGTCAACCCGTCTGGAGGTCAAGGCTCATCCACATCGTTTCGACGCCGAGGTCGCGGTCGGGAGTGCGGGCCGGATCGCCGAAGCCGTTGGCCCGGTAGAAGCGGATCGCCTGCTCGTTGCCGACCAGGACGTCCAGCAGCAGCTCCGTCGTGCCGGCAGGCAGGGCTTCGATCGCCGCGTCGAGCAGCGCCTTGCCGACGCCCTTGCCCTGGTGATCGGGCAGCACGTACAGCTTCCACATCACCCAGAAGTCGTCCTCCCGGCCGAGCCCGACGACCCCGACCAACTGCTCGCCGTCGGCTGCGACCAAGGTGATCCCGAGCCGCATCCCGCGCTCCACCGCCTCCGGCGACCAGTACTGGGCCAGCCCGTCGGCGATGAACTCCTCCGAGACCAGATCGCGGTACGCGACCGGCCAGGTCTGCAGCCCGATCTGCCGGATGCCCTCGACATCGCCGGGTTCGGCCTTCCGAACCTCGATCACCCGTGCACCACCACCGTCTCCCCGTCCGGATCCACGATCTCCAAACCATCATCGGTCCGGGTGGCCTGCGCTCCTATCCGTCGCAGCACGTCGTCGAGATCCTCGGACGTAGTCAGCCCGAGCCGGACGGCCGGCTCGTCGCCGGCAGCGAAGTACACCTTCTGGTCGACGCCCAGCACCTCCAGCAGCCGCTCCCAGGCCGGCCGATCCGAGACGGTCAGGTGCGGCGTCACCGCCAGACGTTCGTCCGGCTGCGCGTCGAGCTCGCGGTACCCGTACAGATCCTTGCTGCGTTCGTCGATCCACAGCTTCGTCCCGTCCGGGCCGGCCACCGACAGCACGCGCCCGAACGCCTCGTCGAAGATCGTCGCATCCTCGTACCCGGCGTTCTCGAGCGTCGACTTCAGCTCGTCGATGTCTTCGGCCACGAACGTCAGACTGGTCTGGCCCGGCCGCCCGCCGGTGTCGCTGGTGGCCGCGTCGTGCAGCGAGACGGCTCCGCGCCCGGCCAGCAGAACCGCCCAGCCACCGCGCTCGGACTCGATCCGCGCCTGCAGGCCGAGTGTCTCCAGGAACGCCTGCATCGCGTCCACGTCGGCCGTGAACCGCAGCGGCCGGATCACCACATCGTTCATCCTCGTGCCTCCCCATGCTTGTCCAGGTACTCCGTCAGCGCGAGCTCCACCAGCGCGGACAGGCTGACCGCCTCGTCGATCGCCTTGTGCTTCACCCGGCGAATCAACTCCGGCGGCAGGTACACGTTGAACTGCGCCTTCTTCCCGCCGTCGTTACTCATACCTAGGATGCTAGCAATCTAGGGAGCTACCAAGCAAGAGGTCTACTCGAAGTGCCGGGTGCGGTAGTTGCCGACCTTGTGGCGGTTGCCGCAGCGCTGCATCGAGCACCAGCGGCGGTTCCCCGGGCGGGAGGTGTCGTAGAACAGCAGGTAGCAGTCGGCGCCCTCGCACATCCGCATCCGGTCCGCCTTGCCGGTGCCGATGATGTCGACGAACTCGCGGGCCGCGGCGCCGAGGACCTCGGCTCCGGTGATCGGCGCCTGCCAGCGCTTCGCGCCCGTCTCGTCCAGCTCCGATCGCGGCGTCGGCCCGACGGCGTGATTGATCAGCTCGCGATCCGCAGTGGTCAAGGCGACGTCGCCGTACCGGACTCCCGGCATCGGCTTCGTCGCCGCCATCGCCGGCACGACCCGCCAGAGCGCGGCGCGGAACTCCTTGATCCGGTCGAGCTCCGCCGGCGTGATTCGCACCTGGTCCTGCGTGAAGGGCAGCTCCAGCGCCAGGTGGGAGTCGGGCAGCCAGGCCGCAAGGTCGTCCGGAGTGTTCAGGACCTCGTAGCGGTCCCACGGCGGCGGGCCGCCGGTGAGCAGCAACTCCAGCGCGAAGCTGCCCGAGTCGAAGGTGTGTGTCACCCCGTCCGGCGAGGTCAGGCGTCTTGCTCCTGGCGTCATGTAACCACTATAGTCGGTGTCACACCGGTTTAACCAGTTACAGGAGCGAAGGAGATCCAGATGTCCGCGACCCAGACCGTGACGGAGACCCTGCTCGCGCTCGAGGACGAGCTGTGGCGGGCCAATCGTCAGGGCGACAGCGACTTCTACGCGCACTACCTGCGCGACGACGCGATCGCCGTCAGCAAGTACGGCGTGATGGGCAAGGCCGAGGCGGTCCCGGTGATCCGGGAGAACCAGAACCCGTTCATCAAGACCGACCGCACCGACGAGCGGGTCATCGTCATCGACGACCACTCCGCGATCGTCACCTACCGGGTCGACGTGGTCGCCCTGATCGACGGCAACGAAGTCCTTCTGCCGTCCTACGCCAGCACCATCTGGACCGACGCGAGCGGCGAGTGGCGCGTCGCCTTCCACCAGCAGACGGCGCTCTGATGCCGGCCGGGAAAACGAAGGACGCCGGCTGGAACATCGGCGTCTCGAAGACACTCGACCTGCCACTGGCCGACGTCTGGGACTTCGTCATCAGCCCGGCGGGCACGGCGCTCTGGCTCGGCGACGACGTGATGCTCGAGGCCGGGGCGTCGTACGAGACGACGGCCGGAGTCGTCGGTGAGGTTCGGAGCCTGCGCGAGGGCGACCGGGTGCGCCTGACCTGGCGTCCGGCGGACTGGGCTCACGACAGCACAGTGCAGGTGGCGGTATCCCCGGCGGGGAGCAAGACAGTGCTGCGGTTTCACCAGGAGCGGCTGGCGGATGCGGATGAGCGCACCCGCCAGCGCGCGCACTGGCAGCAGGTCATGGCTGCTGTGGTCGACCAGCTAGACGGCGGCGTGTAGGGCGTCGTCTAGCTCCTTCACCAGCTTGTGTTTCGGGCGGGCGCCGACCACCGACCAGATCACCTCGCCGCGGTGGAACAGCATCAGCGTGGGCAGGGCCATCACCCGGTAGCGCGCCGAGATCACCGGATTCTCGTCGGAGTTCAGCTTCACCACCGTCAAGTCATTGCGCTCGGCATCGATCTGCGCGAGCACCGGCACGATCTGGTGGCACGGCGGGCACCACTGCGCCCAGAAGTCCACCAGCACCGGCTGGTCCGCCCGCAGTACCACCTCGTCGAAGGTCGACTCGTCGACCGTCCGCAGGTCACTCATCCTGTTCACGTCCTCCAGCTCTCGGCATCGGCCAGGAGGTCGGTCAGCCGGGACCGCAGCTCGGTGAGCTCGGTGATCCGCCGGTCCACGTCGGCGATCCGGGTCCGGTACGCCGCCAGCGACGCCGGGCACACGTCGGCCCGGTCGTTGCCGGCCCGCAGGCACTCGATGAACGGGTACGTCTGCTCCGCTGTCAGCCCGAGCGACAGCAACGCCTTCACCTCGCGTACGACGACCACGTCGTCGGCGTCGTACGCGCGGTAGCCGTTGGCCTCCCGCCGGGGTTTCAGCAGTCCCTGTGCCTCGTAGTACCGCACCGCCTTGACCGTCACTCCGGCCTCGGCCGCCAGATCGCTGATCCGCATCCCGCCTCCTTCACCCCGACGCTAAACCTTGCCCCCAGGGTCAAGGTCAAGCCAGCATAGACCGCATGCTGCTCGGCAGGTTCAGCTCGCCGGATCTGACGCTCGGCGGCCGCGTGGTCGAGGCGCGAGCAGACGTTGGAGGCGTACGAGGCCGAGTGGAACTGGTGCCGCGGTGGGTGACGGTGGACGAGGCGCTGGCGGCCAACCGGGCTGTGCAGGCTGGTGGGGTCGGCGTGATGCGGTGGTTGGTGCGGGAGACCGCCGTACTCGAATGGTTGGCGGCTCAGGTGACGTAGGCGGTGACCCACTCCCCCAGGACCTTGGCGCTGGCGTCGACCAGGGCGGGCCAGTCGAGGGCGGATTCGTCGGCCGCGTCGGACACGTGCTTCACGACACGGACCGGTACGCCGTACTCGCGGCAGGCGTAGACGACGCCGTACGCCTCCATGTCCACCAACTGCGCCCGCTCCGCGAGCCGGGCCCGGATGACCGGATCGGTGATGAACACATCGCCCGACGCCAGCACGGTCCCGTCCCCACCCTCGACCTCGAGCGTCTCCTGCGGATCGATCCCCAACGCCCGCACCGCATCCGCGTTGATGTCGTGATTGATCACCCGCGACGGCAGGTACAACCCCGCCATCCCATCCCGCAACGCCCCGGTGGTCCCCACGTTCAGCACCACCAGCTCACTGGTGTCCCGCTCCCCCAACGCCTTGGACACAGCCACCGCCGCCGCAGTCTTCCCAACCCCAGTAACCACCACCGGAACCCCCTCCGGCACGTACCGAAGCTCCCCGGCAACAGCCCCGACAACCAAGTACTCAGCCACCTCAGAGCGATCCCTTCGGCACAACCCACTCCACCGGCTGGCCGGTGATCTTCGCGATCCGGTCGTAGTCCTCGTCGTAGTGCAAAACCGTCAGCCCGGCCAACTCAGCGGTCGCCGCGATGACCAGGTCCGGAAGTTTGAAGCCCCGGTGCTGACTCTTCTTCGCGAGCACCCGGTGCACCTCCAGCGCTCGATCCATCGCTTCGGCGGTGACAGCTGCCCAACGTTGTCCGTGCAGCGTCGTCCACAGTCGTTCGTACGCCTTCGGATCCGGGGCGTTGTTGAGGCATTCGAGCAACACCATCTGGCAGAACGCCAGGCGCCCCTCGAGCAGCAGGGTGTCAAAGCGCTGCTTCACCGATTCGTGCCGGCCGCGGAGTACGAACACGGTCGTGTCCGCCAGGTAGGCGGCCCCGGCCATCACGCCGTTCGAGCTTCCCGGGCGTCTTCTTCGAGCCGGCTCAGGTCGCGACCGCCTCCGTAGCTCCAGGCGTCGGCCGAGCGACCGAAGTCCATCTCCACCTCGTCGAGCGCCGCGATGAGATCGTGGGCCTGCTTGCGGACGGCGAACTCGCGCAGAGCCGCATTGATGGTGGCTACCTTGCTGTCCGTGCCCAGCACCTCACGAGCAGCGTCCAGCCACTCATCGTTCACGTCCACCGAGATGCGCGTCATGCACCCGATGTTACACCAAGATCACCGACTTCTTGGTGTATTGATCCGAGCAGGACAGGCACCATGTTCTCAAGCCAAAAGGTGCCACACCCAGGCTGGGTGTGGCACCTTCTGGTACGGCGAAGGTCAGCTGACCGTGACGGTCGGTTCGCCGGGGTCGAGGGATTCGCCCATTTCTTCGGCGATGCGCATGGCCTCTTCGATGAGGGTTTCGACGATGGCGGACTCCGGGACGGTCTTGATGACCTCGCCCTTGACGAAGATCTGGCCCTTGCCGTTGCCGGAGGCGACGCCGAGGTCGGCCTCGCGGGCCTCGCCCGGGCCGTTGACGACGCAGCCCATCACGGCGACCCGGAGCGGGACCTCCATGCCCTCCAGGCCGGCGGTGACCTGCTCGGCGAGGGTGTAGACGTCCACCTGGGCGCGGCCGCAGGACGGGCAGGAGACGATCTCGAGCTTGCGCTCGCGCAGGTTCAGCGACTGCAGGATCTGCAGGCCGACCTTGACCTCCTCGACCGGCGGCGCGGACAGCGAGACCCGGATGGTGTCGCCGATGCCCTTGGCCAGCAGCGCGCCGAACGCGACCGACGACTTGATCGTGCCCTGGAACGCCGGGCCGGCCTCGGTCACGCCGAGGTGCAGCGGCCAGTCGCCGGCCTCGGCGAGCAACTCGTACGCGCGGACCATCACGACCGGGTCGTTGTGCTTGACCGAGATCTTGAAGTCGTGGAAGTCGTGCTCCTCGAACAGCGACGCCTCCCAGACGGCCGACTCGACCAGCGCCTCCGGGGTGGCCTTGCCGTACTTCTGCAGCAGCCGCGGGTCCAGCGAGCCGGCGTTGACGCCGATCCGGATCGAGGTGCCGTGGTCCTTGGCCGCGGCCGCGATCTCCTTGACCTGGTCGTCGAACTTGCGGATGTTGCCCGGGTTCACCCGGACCGCCGCGCAGCCCGCCTCGATCGCGGCGAACACGTACTTGGGCTGGAAGTGGATGTCGGCGATCACCGGGATCTGCGAGTGCCTGGCGATCTCCGGCAGCGCGTCCGCGTCGTCCTGCGACGGGCACGCGACCCGGACGATGTCGCAGCCGGCCGCGGTCAGCTCGGCGATCTGCTGCAGGGTCGTGTTGACGTCCGAGGTCAGCGTCGTCGTCATCGACTGCACGGAGATCGGGGCGTCACCGCCGACCAGCACCTTGCCCACCTTGATCTGGCGGGTCTTGCGGCGCGGGGCGAGGGTCGGCGGCGGCAGCGCGGGCATGCCCAGGTTGATGCTCATGAATCCTTTATCCGTTGAGGTGGTGCGTTATCCGTTGAACAGCCGGATCGGGTTGACGATGTCGGCGATGACGAGCAGGACGCCCATCACCACGATCACACTGGCCGCGACGTACGCGATCGGGAGCAGCTTGGCCACGTCGACGTACCCGGGGTCGGGCCGGCCGAACAGCCGCGCGAAGCCGCGCCGGATGCCTTCCCAGATGGCGCCGGCCATGTGGCCGCCGTCCAGCGGGAGCAGCGGGATGAAGTTGAACAGGGCAAGGAACAGGTTCAGCGAGGCGAGCAGCGAGATCAGGAACGCGATCCGCTCGCCGCCGGTGAGCGACTGGTTGGAGGCGATCTCGCCGGCCACCCGGCTGGCGCCGACCACGCTCATCGGGCTGTCCTCGTCGCGGTCGCCGCCGACGATCGACTTGGCCACGCCGACCAGCTTCTCGGGGAAGTTGCCGATCGCCTTCACGGTGGCGACGGTCAGCTCGCCCATCTTGTTGACCACGAACCCGAAGTCCTGGCGCTCGACCTTCATCTCCGGCGAGACGCCGAGGAAGCCGACCGAGACGATCTTGTCCGACCCGGCCTCGTCGCGGACCTGGTTGATGATCGTGGTGGTCTGCAGCGTCTGCTGCGCACCGTTGCGCTCGACAACGATCGTGGCGGCCTGGTCGGTGTTCGCCCGGATCAGCGGGGTGAGCTGGTCCCAGCTGGTGATCTGGGTGCCGTTGAAGGAGACGATCTTGTCGCCGACCTGGAAGCCCGCGGTCTTGGCCGGCGAGACCTGGTCGCCCGGCTCGCACTTGCGGTCGGCGGTCGCCTGCGAGGCCGGGATCACGCAGTCGGTGACGGTGGCGACGGTGGTCTGCGCGACGTTGGCGCCGTACAGCATGAACAGGCCGCCGAACAGCACGAACGCGATCACCACGTTGACCAGCGGCCCGGACGCCATCACGATCAGCTTCTTCCACCACACCTTCTGGTAGAAGAGCCGGCCGTTGTCCTCGGGCGAGATGGTCTCGTACTCCGCGGTCCGGGCGTTCTCGACCATGGACTGGATCGGGCCGGTGTTGGCCTTGCGGACCTTGCTCGGGTCCTCGCCCTTGGCCGGTGGCATCATCCCGATGATCCGGACGAACCCGCCGGCCGGGATCGCCTTGATGCCGTACTCGGTCTCACCGCGCTTGGTGGACCACAGCGTCCGGCCGAAGCCGACGAAGAACTGGGTCACCTTCATCCCGAACGCCTTCGCGGGCAGCATGTGGCCGAGCTCGTGCAGCCCGACCGAGACCAGGATGCCGGCCACGAAGAGCACGATGCCGATTACGGTGAGAAGCGCGGTCATGCCTTCGTGATCTCCTGGCTGCGGTCGGTCGAGGCGGTCAGCTCACGGGCCCGGGCGCGCGCCCAGGCGTCCGCGGCGAGTACGTCGTCGATGGACAGTTCCTCATACGAGGGTACGTCGTGTTCGGTCACCACCCGTGCCACTGTGTCGACGATCGCGAGGAACGGCAGCCGCCCGTCCCGGAACGCCTGCACGCAGACCTCGTTGGCGGCGTTGAACACGGCCGGCGCGGTCCCGCCGCGGGTCCCGGCCTCGCGGGCCAGCTGGACCGCCGGGAACGCCTCGTCGTCGAGCGGCAGGAACTGCCAGGTGCTCGCCTCGGCCCAGTTCCACGGCGGTGACGCGTCCGGTATCCGGTCGGGCCAGCCGAGGCCGAGCGCGATCGGCACCGTCATCGTGGGTACACCGACCTGCGCGATCGTGGACCCGTCGGTGAACTCGACCATCGAGTGGATCGCCTGCTGCGGGTGTACGACGACGTCGATCCGGTCCATCGGGATCCCGAACAGCAGGTGCGCCTCGATCAGCTCCAGACCCTTGTTGACCAGGTTGGCGGAGTTGATCGTGACGACCGGGCCCATCGCGAAGTTCGGGTGCGCCAGGGCCTGCTCGACCGTCACGTCCGCGAGCTCGCTGCGCGCCCGGCCCAGGAACGGGCCGCCGCTGGCGGTCAGCAGCAGCTTGTGCACCTCGTCGGCCGAGCCGCCGCGCAGGCACTGCGCGATCGCGCTGTGCTCGGAGTCCACCGGGACGATCTGGCCCGGCTTCACCCGGCGGGTGACCAGCGGGCCCCCGATGACGAGGGACTCCTTGTTCGCCAGGGCGAGGGTGTTGCCGGCGTCGAGCGCGGCCAGCGTCGGCTGCAGGCCGAGCGAGCCGTTGATGCCGTTGAGAACCACGTCACACGACATCGCGGCGAGCTCGCTGGAGGCGTCCGGGCCGGTGACGATCTTCGGGATCCGGAACTCGCCCTGCGCGTAGCCCTGGCGCTTCGCCTCGGCGTAGAACGCGAGCTGCAGGTCCTGAGCCACCGTGGCCTTCGCCACACCCACCACCTCGACGCCGAACTCGAGCGCCTGCGCGGCCAGCAGGCCGACGTTGTCCCCGCCGGCCGAGAGCGCGAGCACCCGGAACCGGTCGCGGTTCCGGCCGATCAGCTCCAGTGCCTGGGTGCCGACGGAGCCGGTCGAGCCGAGGATGACGACGGTTCGCGGATTCACGGCGCCATTGTCCCAGGTCCGCGGACTGACCGGTGTCAGGCCAGGTAGAGGTTGAGGGGGAAGCTTCCGAGGCAGATCTGGTCGCCGTCGCCGACGAGCCGGCTGTGGACGCGGACGCCGTTGACGTAGGTGCCGTTGGTCGAGCCGAGGTCGCGCAGCTCGTAGCTCACCTCGTCGATCCGGAGCAGGTCCGCGTGGTGCCGGCTCACCTCCGGGTGCTCCAGGATCAGGTCGCAATCCGGCGCCCGGCCGATCAGCACCAGGTCCAGGATCGGTACGACGTCACCGGCCGGCCCCATCAGCACCGGCTGCGGTCCGGACGCCAGTGCCGCGGCCACATCGGCCACGCCGTCGGTGCGGATGGCCAGCGACAGGATCAGGTCGTCGCCGCTGACCAGTCTGAGGTTGTCCTGAGCGCCGTACCCGAGCAGCACGTCCTCGGAGTCGTCGATCACGACGGCTGACACGTTGTAGTACCCGGGCGGCAGCTGGGCGGGCGCTGCGTCGCCCAGCGTGGTGGTCAGTACCAGCCCGTCGAATTCCGGATGGCTGACATCACTGATGGTGAGAAGCACCGGATCGTTGGCCGTAAGCCGAGCCTCAGCACCGGTGTCGCCCGGCATGAACTCCACGGTGAGTAGCGGCGCCGGACTGGCCTGCGGCAGGCCCACCAGCCGATCCACTGCCGGGACAGTGCCGGTCGGCACGAAGAGTGGCTCGTACTGTCCGTGCGAACGCACCAGCATGTCCAGCTGCGGCTGCACCGTCCTGTCGTTGCCCACCTGCCGTGACTTGCGGCGCGCCTCGAGGAACGCGCTCACCATGCCTTTGCCGAAGTTGAAGGCCACGTCCCCCACTGCGGCCGTCACGAACCCACTGATCGGATCCATCAGCACACCCCCAGCTGAGCCCTGCAGCTCAGTATCGCGGAACGGCCTCGCCGGTACGGCGGATCGCGGTGTGCCGCCGTGGTCTACGGTTGGCGACTGTGTCTGCAGCTGTGCTGATCATCGAGAACGATCCCGACAGCGGACCGGGCCGCCTACTCGGCTGGCTCGAGGCGAGGGGATTTACTGCGGTCGTCGTACGCGCGTGGGCGGGTGAGCCGATCCCATCCGACATCAGCGGACACGCCGCGCTGATCCTGCTGGGTGGCGGGATGCTGCCGGACGCCGACGACGCGTCGCCGTGGCTGAAGGCCGAGCGTGAGCTGTTGCGGGCGGCGCACGACCGCGTGCCGGTGCTGGGCATCTGCTTGGGCGCGCAGTTGCTGGCGCACACGTTCGGCGGTGAGGTGCTCGGCAAGCACGGTCTGCCCGAGAAGGGTGTCACCGAACTGCGCCTGCTGCCCGCGGCTGCGGACGACCCGCTGCTCGCCGGTCTGCCCGCGGTTGTGCGGGCAGTCGAGAGTCACCAGGACCAGATCACCCGGCTGCCTGCTGATGCCGTCCTCTTGATGTCGAGTGAGCGCTGTCCGCATCAGATGCTGCGCATCGGCCAGAGCTGGGGTGTGCAGTTCCATCCCGAGGTGACAGCCGATCGGGTACGGCGCTGGGCCCCGGAGCGACTGCGTTCCCTGGGGTTCGATCCGGCCAATGTGGTCGCGGAGGCGGAGCTTCACGAGGCTGAACTGGAGGCGACCTGGTCAGCAGTGTTCGGCCGGTTCCTGGAGCGGACCGGTAGCGGCGCTACCTTTGGCTCATGAGTCTGGAGCAGCCGCCGCCCGGGCATCGGGCCTCTGACAACGACCGCGAGCGCGCCGCCGCCGTGGTCCAGGAAGCCCACAGCGACGGGCGGCTGGACTTCGAGGAGCTGGACGAGAGGCTGACCCAGATCTACTCGGCCAAGACTCAGCTCGAGCTGCGCAACGCGACCGCCGACCTGGTGCCGGTCGCGCATGGCAGCAACGCGGTCGAGCTGACCATCCGGGCCAAGCACAGCGCCCAGCGGCGGGAAGGTCCGTGGACGGTCCCGCAAACGGTGAACGCGGTCGCCGAGCACTCGGCGGTCCGGCTCGACTTCACCGACGCGGTGATCCGGTGGCCCGAGATCCACGTCGACGCCCAGGCCGTGCACAGCTCGGTGGTGATGATCGTGCCGGAGGGCTGGAGCATCGACATGGACGCCGTCGACATGGTCCACGGCACCGCCCGCAACAAGGCCACCACACCCCGAGCCGGCGGTGTCCGCCTCCGCGTCACCGGCCAGGCCAAGCACGGCACGATCGTCGTCCGCCACCCCCGCAAGCGCCACTGGTGGTGGCCTTGGTACCGGAAGTGAGCTGCGCCGCTTCCTGATCGCGCCGTACCGGCTAGCGTGAGGCTTATGACGGCTTCGCTGGACCTGGTGGATGTGGACTCGTTGCTGACCTCCGAGGAGGTTGACGTTCGGGCCACGGCTCGGCGGTTCGCGGATGAGCGGTTGCGGCCGTCGTTGCCGGAGTGGTTCGAGTCGGCGAGTATTCCGGCGCGGGAGCTGGCGAAGGAGTTGGGCGCGCTCGGGTTCCTCGGGATGCACCTGACCGGGTACGGGTGTGCCGGCGTCGGCCCGGTCGCCTACGGACTCGCCTGCCTGGAGATCGAGGCGGCCGACTCGGGGATGCGTTCGCTGGTGTCGGTGCAGGGGTCGCTGGCCATGTACGCGATCTGGAAGTACGGCAGCGAGGAGCAGAAGAACGAGTGGCTGCCGCGGATGTCCGCCGGCGAGGCGATCGGCTGCTTCGGCCTGACCGAGCCCGACTTCGGCTCGAACCCGGCCGGGATGCGCACGAACGCCCGCCGCGACGGCGACGACTGGGTGCTGAACGGCTCGAAGATGTGGATCACCAACGGCTCGGTCGCCGACGTCGCGATTGTCTGGGCCCGGACGGACGACGGCGTGCGCGGCTTCGTCGTACCGACGTCGACTCCTGGCTTCTCGGCGCCGGAGATCACCGGGAAGCTGTCGCTGCGCGCGTCGGTCACGTCCGAGTTGGTGCTGGAGGACGTCCGGCTGCCGGCGTCCGCACAGTTGCCTGAGGCCCGTGGTCTGTCCGGTCCGCTGGGCTGCCTGAACGAGGCCCGCTTCGGCATCATCTTCGGCGCGATGGGCGCGGCCCGTGACTGCCTCGAGACGGCGCTCGCGTACGCCGGTGAGCGGACCGTCTTCGACAAACCGCTGTCGGGCTACCAGCTGACGCAGGCGAAGCTCGCCGACATGGCCCTCGAGCTGAACAAGGGCCTCCTGCTCGCCGTCCACCTCGGCCGGCTGAAGGAGAAGGGCACGCTGCGCCCCGAGCAGGTCAGCGTCGGCAAGCTCAACAACGTCCGCGAGGCGATCGCGATCGCCCGCGAGTGCCGCACGATCCTGGCGGCGAACGGCATCAGCGGCGAGTACCCGATCATGCGGCACGCCAACAACCTCGAGTCCGTCCTCACCTACGAGGGCACCTCCGAGGTCCACCAGCTCGTCATCGGCCAGGCGCTGACGGGCCAGGCAGCCTTCCGCTGACTGACGATGCATGACGATCGGTGACCTTGGGTACTGAAAGTGAGCGGGGATTACAGAATGTCATCCTGACACCCCGCTGTGTCGTCACCTGTCGTCTCCGCCCCCGGCGTACGCACGCCAGGAAGGAGCAAACACATGAGGATCGGAGCCGGAATCGCGCTGATCGCCCTCGGCGCCATCATCGCCTTCGCTGTCCGGGACACCTCCGAGACCCTGAACCTGACCGCACTCGGCATCATCATCATGCTCGCCGGCGTGGCCGGCATCTGGGTCTCGTACCGGCTGGCCAACCCGCACCAGCGCGACGACTTCACCGTGATCGACCCGGAGGTCGAGAAGCAGTACAACACCGACCCGCCGGAGCAGGTCGCCACCCGGCCGATCGACGTGACCCCGAGCCACCTGCGCGAGGAGCGGAAGAACTAGCCGAGCGGCTTCAGCAGGTAGTCACAGGGATCCGCGTGCGCGTGCACGACGTTGCCGTCAGCATCTTTTTCGGTCCAGCGGTCGATCACCTGGTCACCCTTCCACAGCTGGTAGCCGAGGCGTTCGTACAGCCTGCGGGCGCCCGGGTTGCCGGCGCCGACGGCCAGGCCGATCGCCGGACGGGACCACTCGCCGGCCGCGATCGCCTCGGCCGCGCGGATGATCGCCGTACCGATGCCCTGGCCTTGGACGTAGGCGTGCAGGGCGTTGATCTCGGCGACGTCGTGCGCGGCCCGGACTTCGTCGTACTTCGATTCCCGGAACAGCATCGTGTGGCCGACGACCGCGCCGTCGCGGTGCGCGAGCAGGAACAGGCCGTCACCACGCTGCTGCGTCGCCCAGCGTTCGCGCAGGTGGTGCTGGGCAGCCGGCTCGGCGGGAGCGATGAGACCGTCCACGTCGGCTTGCGTAGCGGGCCTGATGTCCATTGTCCGACCGTACGGCGGCTTGTCACCGGTCGCACCCGCATTTAAGACTGCTTGAAGGGTGCCGGGGACGGTGGAGCCATGGACAGGAATCGCGAGTTGCTGGAGCGGCTGTGGGCGGCGGAAGGTCAGCTGACGCTGTCCGCCGAGGCCGAGCACGAGATGCGCGCCGAGGACTACGTGCTGGAGATGCCGCAGTCCGGCGAACGGATCGTCGGCCGGGACAAGATGCGGGCGATGCAGCAGGAGTATCCGAGCCCGCCCTCGATCCAGATTCTGCGCATCACCGGCGCAGGCGACCACTTCGTCGTCCTCGGGCGCTCGGACTACAGCGGCGACATCTACTACGTCGCGAACGTCGTCGAGTTCCGCGACGGGCGGATCGCGCGCGAGACCCGGATCTACGGCGCCCCGTTCGAACCGCCCGCCTGGCGGGCGAAGTACGCGTGACTACTTGGCGACCTCGGTGGCGCGGGACTCGCGGACGACGGTGACGCGGATCTGGCCGGGGTAGGTCAGCTCCTCCTCGACCTGCTTCGCGATGTCGCGCGCCATCACCTGCGCGCCGATGTCGTCGACGGCGTCCGGCAGCACCATCACCCGGATCTCCCGGCCGGCCTGCATCGCGAACACCTTCTCGACCCCGTCGTGGTGCATCGCGATCTCTTCCAGCCGCTCGAGCCGCTGCACGTACGCCTCCAGCGACTCCCGCCGCGCACCCGGCCGGCCACCGCTGACCGCGTCCGCCGCCTGGGTGAGCACCGCCTCGACGGTCCGCACCTCGACCTCGTTGTGGTGCGCCTCGATGCAGTGCACGACGTCGTCGTTCTCGCCGTACTTGCGGGCCAGCTCGGCGCCCACGATCGCGTGACTGCCCTCGGACTCGTGCGTCAGCGCTTTGCCGATGTCGTGCAGGAACGCGCCGCGCTTGCACAGCTTCGGGTCCAGCCCGAGCTCGGCCGCCATCATGCCGGCGATGTGCGCGGACTCGATCAGGTGCTTGAGCACGTTCTGCCCGTACGACGTCCGGTAGCGCAGCAGACCCATGGTCCGGGCCAGCTCCGGATGCAGGTCGGTGATCCCGACCTCCGCCATCGCGTCCTCGGCGGCCCGCTCGCACAGCTCGGCGACCTCGCCCTTGCTGCGTTCGTAGATCTCCTCGATCCGGCTCGGGTGGATCCGGCCGTCGAGGACCAGCGAGTCCAGGGTCAGCCGCGCGGTCTCCCGCCGTACCGGGTCGAAGCAGGACAGCAGCACGGCCTCGGGGGTGTCGTCGATGATCAGGTTGACACCCGTGGTCTGCTCGAACGACCGGATGTTGCGGCCCTCACGGCCGATGATCCGGCCCTTCATGTCGTCACTCGGCAGGTGCACCACGGACACGACCGACTCGCTGGTCTGCTCCGAGGCGAGCCGCTGCACCGCGCCGGTGATGATCTTGCGGGCCTTGGTCTCGCCCTCGTCCAGCGCCTGCCGCTCGATGTCGCGGACGATCGTGTGCGCGTGCCGCTTCGCCTCGGCCTCGATCGACGCGACCAGCTCGGTCCTCGCCTGCTCGGTGGTCAGGTTCGCGACCCCCTCCAGGATCCGGCGGCGCTCGTCCTCCAGGTCCCGGATCTCGGCCTTGCGGCGGTCCAGCTCGGCCAGCTGGGCGGTCAGCTCGGTCTGGCGCTCCTCGATCGAGCGGTGCTGCTCGTCGAGGCGCTCCTCACGCTCGGTCAGCCGGTGCTCACGGCGTTCCATCTCCAGCCGCTGCTCCCGCAGGTCGTCCCGGATCGACTGCGCCTCCGACTCGGCTTCCCGCCGTACCTCGGACGCCCGCTGCTCGGCCTCCCGCCGTACCTCGGTCGCCCGGTCCTCCGCGGCGCGGCGGATCTCCTCGGCGCGCTGCTCGGCGGCCTCGGCCCGGACCCGCAGGACGGCGGCCGCCTCCTCGGCCTGGCGGCGCACCAGCTCGGCCGCGGACTTCGCGGCGCCGGTGATGTTCGCGGCCTCCAGCTCGGCTGCGGCCGACCCTTCGGCGGCTTTGCGGCGGGACAGGGTGAGGCCGATCCAGGCCAGCAGGCCGGCGATCAGCAGTCCGATCAGAGACAGCCCGATCGACGTGGCCGTCATCGGCGTCTCCCCTCGTTCGAGTCACGCACCAGGCGGGACTGTGGCCTCGGTCGAAGGGATTCGCCACGTGTACGGCGACTGACGGTACGGCTGACCGCACCACCGGCGTACGGCGGTGCGCCTGTCCGTTCCGTTACGGCGGTACCGCCGGGCGACCGGTGGGTGTGCGTCACCCAGGTTCGGTGCTTGCCGCGGTGCCGTCTATCCGACGGCGCTGCGAGTCGCCGTCGTCAGTCTTCAGCTCGGTCGAGCGTGGTGTCGTGTCTTCTCTCCGGCCGGTCGGCCGGTGATCAACCGACCTGCCGGTGCTATACCCGCCACCGTCAGGTGGAGTGATCCCTTACTGATTCCGAGGCTAGGCGTGCCCCATCACCCGGTCAAGACGGACACTCCCACCCCACCCGACCCGTCACCACGGGCACCGGAACCAGCATCCAGCGTCACGCTGCGACCCGGTCGCAGCAGCAGACCACTCGACTCACTGGTCCACTCCAGAACCGAACCGCTCGAGTACGTGCCGTCTCGTGGTGTTTCTCCGAACTACGGGCGTGGGCCCGGGAGGCCTTCCTCGGGCTCGCCGGTCACCGTGCTGCCGGTCTGGGTGCCCTCCGGGCGGGAGCCGGCCGAGCGTGCCGGCTCGGACGACGGGTCCGGCGCCTCACCGCCGACGACTCCCCCACTGGCCGCGGGGTCACCACCGCCACCAGGCGAGGGCACGCCACCGGTCGCCTCACTCTCGGCCGCCGCTGTTTGACCTGCCTCGCCCGACGTACCGGCCTGGCTTGCGGCCTCCGGGGCCCCGTCGTCCGGGGCTGACTCGGCGGACCGGCTCTCCGGCGACTCGGCGGGCCTGTTCCCGGGTGCGTCGGCGGGTTGGCTCTCGGGTGCGTCGGCGGGCTGGCTCGCGGGGGTGTCGCCCGACTTGGAGTCGACGTAGCCGCCGACCTTCTGCTGGACGGTGTCGACCTTGTCCGCGTACTTCCCGCCGGTCTGCTTGTCGATCAAGTCACCGGCCTTCTCCACACCGGCCTTGATCTTGTCCGGGTTCTGCTTGACGACGTTCCGGAGCCAGTTCTTCGCCTGTTCCTGGAAATCGTTCATTGCACCCTCCGCGGTGTCAGGGGCGGATCGACCGAAAATCCCAGCGTACGGACCAGCCCAAACACCGGTCCTACTTCGGATAACACACCGTCACACCCGACCCGTCAACGCCCCTCGCCGTACGGCGGTCGCCCGGCCAGCGCCAGGCTGGTCGGCGTCGAGCGGTCGCCGTAGTCGCCGGGTCGCCCTTCGAACAGGACCGTGCCGCCGTGCCGACCCGGTCCCGGACCCAGGTCGATCAACCAGTCGGCCTGCCGGATCACGTCCAGGTTGTGCTCGACGACGACCACCGTGTGCCCGTGCTCGACCAAGCTGTCCAGCACCTCGAGCAGCGTGTCGATGTCGTCGAGGTGCAGCCCGGTCGTGGGCTCGTCGAGCACGTACGTCGTGGGTGTCTCGGCCTGCCGTAGTTCCTTGGCGATCTTCACGCGCTGACACTCGCCACCCGACAACGTGTTCAGCGACTGCCCCAACCGCAGGTACCCGAGTCCGACGGCGGCGAGCTGGCGCAACGCCCGCGCGATCCGTGCATCCGGCAGCTCCGTGATCGCCTCGTCGATCGTCAGCTCGTCGACGTCGGCGATCGAGTGTCCATTCACCGTGTACGCCAGGACCTCGGGCGTGAACCGCCGTCCGTGGCAGGTCTCGCACACCACTTCCTGTCCGTCCATGAACGCGAGGTCGGTGTAGATCACGCCGAGTCCCTTGCACTCCGGGCACGCACCCTCGGAGTTGGCGCTGAACAACGCGGCGGGCACCTTGTTGTGACTGGCGAACAGCTTCCGGATCGCCGGGGCGATACCGGTGTACGTGATCGGTGTCGAGCGACGGTTGGTGCTCACCGGCTTCTGGTCGATCACGATCGCCTGGTGCTGCTCGACCAGCTCCTGCGCCAGGCTCGACTTCCCCGAACCCGCGACACCGGTCAGCACTGTCATCACCCCGGTCGGGAAGCCGACGGTCACCTTCTGCAGGTTGTTGCGCTCGGCATCTGTCACGGTCAGCGTGCCGTTCGCTCGGCGCGGTCTCAGCTTCATTCCCCGTTTGCGGGCCAGCGCTTGCCCGGTCGGCGTACCGGAATCTCTGAGCTCCGCGAACCTTCCTTGGAACACGAGCCGCCCACCTCCGGCTCCCGCTCCCGGCCCGACCTCGACGACTTGGTCCGCGTGGCGCATGACGGCCGGGTCGTGCTCGACCACGAGCACGCTGTTCCCGCTGTCGCGCAGTTGCTCGAGCAGCTTGATCATCGAGTCGACGTCGGTCGGGTGCAGGCCGACGGTCGGCTCGTCCACGACGTACGTCATCTCCGTCAGGCTCGACCCGAGGTGCTTGACCGTCTTGATCCGCTGCGACTCGCCGCCGGACAGCGTGGTCGTCGCCCGCGACAGCGCCAGGTAGCCGAGTCCGATGGTGACCATCGCCTCGAGCCGCGCCGTCAGCGCGGCCACGACCGGTCCGACGCTTCTGGTGTCGATCTTCCGTACGACGTCGAGCAGTTCGGTGATCTCCAGGCGGGCGAGCTGGCCGATGGTGTGGCCGTCGACTGTCGCCGTACGCGCGGCCTCGTTGAGCCGATCGCCCGCGCAGTCCGGGCAGGTCTCGGACTTCGTGAACTTGCGGATGGTGTCCTGCTTGCGTTCGGACAGGTTGTCGGAGGTGCGCAGGTAGATGCGTTCGAAGCGCTCGACCACACCCTCGTAGTCCTTGGGCGGCTTGTGACCCAGGTCGGCCGCGGCCTGGCCGCCGTACAGCAGTGCTTCGCGTTCCGAAGCGGTCCAGTCCCGCAGTGGGGTGTCCACCTCGAACGTGCCGATGTCGGCGTACTGGCTGTACCAGTAGCCGCCGTTGCCGAAACCGGGGAGCCGGATCGCGCCTCCGGCGAGTGACTTGTCGAGGTCCAGGAAGCGATCGACTGCGCTGACCACGATCTCCCCGAGACCGTGGCACGTCGGGCACATGCCGGTCGGGTCGTTGAACGAGAACCGGTTCGACTCGCCGACGTGCGGCTCGCTGAGCCGGGAGAACAACAGCCGCAGGTACGTCCACGCGTCGGTGATCGTGCCGACCGTCGACCGTGCGTTGCCGCCGATCCGCCGCTGGTCGATCACGATCACCGGGGTCAGGCCGTCGATGTGCTCGACCTCCGGGCGGGTCCACTTCGGCAGCCGGTTGCGCGCGAACGGCGGGAACGTCTCGTTCAGCTGGAACCCCGCTTCCGCGGCGATCGTGTCGAACACCAGCGACGACTTCCCCGACCCCGATCTGCCGACGAACACGACCAGCTGGTTCCGCGGTACGACGAGGTCGAGCCCGTCGAGGTTGTTGGTCCGGGCTTGGCGAATGGTGATGCTTCGGTCAGCCATGGGTACGACGCTATGCGCAGATGTGGCCGGATCCTGGCCGCAATTAGTGCGATCATGGTGGGCATGGCAGACGTGACCGCCCGCATGCTGGCGCTCCTGTCGACCTTGCAGACCGGCCGGTCGTTCAGCGGCGACGAGCTGACCCGGCGCCTGTCCGTCAGCCCGCGGACGCTTCGCCGAGACGTGGACCGCCTCCGCGGCTACGGCTACCCCGTAGAAACCCAACCCGGCCCCGGCGGCTACTACCGCCTAGCCGCCGGCCGCACCATGCCTCCCCTCGTCCTCGACGACGACGAAGCCGTAGCAACCCTCCTAGCCCTAGCCTCCCTAGCCGCCACCGTCCCACCCCCAGGCCCCACCCCGTCCCCCGAACGACCCACCCCTCCCGATCCAACAAACACCCCTCCCACCCCGCCAGCCACCAGCGCCGACGCCCCGGCCACCACCTCGGGTGCGCGAGACACGCCTTCGACCCAACGAGCGACCACCTCCGATGCACCAAGCACACCTCAGGGCGAACGGGGAGCTTCTTCGGGTGAGCGGGGTATCGACGATGCGGCCTTGCGCGCCTACGGCAAGGTCGACCAGTTCCTGCCCGCCCGCCTGCGCGGCCAGGTCGTCTCGGTCCGGGCCAGCTTGGAGACCAGCCCCCTGCCGGCGCCAACCGTCACCGCCGACCAACTCGGCACCATCGCCGAAGCCATCGCCGCTGGAGAGACGATCTCGTTCTCATACATCAACGCCCGCGGCGAACAAGCGATCCGCCGAGTCGAGCCCTACCGCCAGATCCACTACATGCTCCGCTGGTACCTGCTCGCCTTCGACCTCGACCGCGACGACTGGCGAGTGTTCCGCCTCGACCGCATCACCGACGAACGCCGTACCAACACCAGCTACACCCCACGCCCACTACCGGCAGACTCCGCCACCGCCTACCTCCGCCAAGGCCTCAACAAGTCCAAACAACAGCTGACCCTCACCATCGACGCCCCCATCGCCCCGGTCCTCGACGCCCTCAAGTACCAAGACGCCGAAGTCCACCCCATCGACCCCGACCACACCTCCGTGACCATCGCCCTGGACACCTGGCAATGGCTCCTACTCCCCCTCGCCTTCCTCAACGCCGACTTCCACCTCCCCCCAACCTCCCCCTTCACCCCCGCCTACCGAACCTTCGCCCACCGCCTCCTCACCGCCACCACATAACCCGTTGCCCCGCCGCCCCAACACGACCCCAACCCGCAACTGACCGCAGCCGCCCGAGGACACGCGCCCGCCGACCACTCCCGCACGTGCAGCACCGTCCCGCCAACCACCCACGCACATCCAGCACTGGCCCCGCCAAGGACGCCCAGCGCCACCCACGCCAACTGTCGGCCACCACCGCGTAGGCCACCTGTCGCGGCCATCACCGCACACGCCAGCGCCGGATCGCGTTGTTCGAGCAGGCCGCCGACACCCGCACGCACGAGCTGAAGACCCGGCCCAACGCAGCCCAGCCCCTCCTCGCCGCCGTCGACCTACTCCGACTCCCAGGACTCCAGCGATTCCGCCGCCCCGCCACCGAGCAACCCCTGGGTGGCGCTGGCCAGGTCACCGCAGGTCGAGGTGTGCCCTCCGCGAGCGGCGCGAACACAAGCCACCCACCAAGGAGCACCTCGCGTCGGCCAGGCCTACCGCCCGCCGAGGTGCGTCTTCGCGAGTCACCGCGGCGCGAACACCAGCCATCCACCTACGAGCACCTGGCGTAGGTCAGGTCTACTGCCCGTCGAGATGCGCCTACGCCAGTCGAGGCGGAGCGAACACCAGCCACCCACCCAAGGAGCACCTGGAGTAGGCCAGGTCTACTGCCCGTCGAGGTGTGCCTTCGCGAGTTGCGGCGGCGCGAAGACGAGCCACCCGTCGAGCAGCGCTTCCTGAAGGGCCGGCTCAGACACCTTGTCGAGCTCGATCAGCACAGCCGCGTAGTTGTCGAAGTGCGGAATCGTAAAGAACCCATCCCCCGCCCGCGCCGAAAGCACCGCTTCCTTCTCAGCCAGGTCCTCCACCCGAACCGCCAGAATCGGCCCCTCCGGCGGAGTCTCATCCCCAAACCGCCGCAAATCCGCCTTACTGAACGGCCGCTCCCACGCGTACGCCTTCCCCCCGACAGACCAGGTCCGGTTCCCATGCCGCGTAATCTCCGCAGTCTCCGGCAACCCCGCCACCAACCGCTCCACGTCCTCGAACCCAGCCATGTCGCCCAACCTACTCAGCCCCCGGACCACCGTCGACCAACAACCACTCACCCAGGAATCCGCCCGACCATCACCCCAATGCCAGCCGTGCAGCGCGCGGCCGAGCATGGTCCGAAGGTGCGGGCCGGGCTCGAACCTCACACCTGCCCAAGGACACCCCGCGGTATCGCGACGCCCGGCAACTGGTCACCGACTCGCTCGCCGGCCTCGAGGCCATGACGACCGGCGCCGTCCACCGGCTCGACGACTCTCGCCTTGCGATCAGTCGGGGCCGGGGCTGCCTTGCGACAGTCGGGTTCGAGGCTGCCTTGTGATCAGTCAGGTTCGACGCTGCCTTGTGATCAGTCAGGTTCGACGCTGCCTTGCGATCAGTCAGGTTCGAGGCTGCCTTGTGATCAGTCAGGTTCGAGGCCGGAGGAGTCCAGGAGCGGGAGCTCTTCGTGGGAGGCGGAGAGCTCTTCCTTCACGACAGTCATCGCCAGGCCACCCGGATACCCCTTGCGGGCAAGCATGCCGAGGAGCCGACGCATGGCCACCTGCCGATCCAACGAACGCATGGACCTGAGCTTCCGCCGTACCAGCGCACGAGCCGTCTCCTCCTCCTGCTCCGGATCTAGCTCATCAAGCGCATCCCGCGCCATCTGATCATCCACGCCCCGCCGGCGAAGCTCCTGCGCCAGCGCCCGCTTGCCAAGTCCCCGCCCGCGGTGCCGAGACTCAACCCAAGCATTCGCAAACGCCGCGTCATCAATCAACCCGACATCGGTGAACCGATCGAGCACCTCGTCGGCCACCTCGTCCGGAATCTCCCGCTCAGCAAGCAACCCAGCCAACTCAGCCCGCGTCCGCGGCTGCCCCGTCAGCTTGTCCAGCAAAATCGTCCGAGCCACGGAATACGGATCCGAGTCCCCATCCACCGCAGGCACCTCCGCCGCACCCCTCCCCCGCCGAGACCCCCCAAACCCCCGCTTCCGAACCCCGCGCCGCTCCCCACCACGCCCGCCAGCCCGATCACCACGCCCACCGTCCCCACCCCGGCCGTCCGCCTGATCCCCACGCCCAGCACCCCCAGACCACCCGGCACCACGCTCATCCCCCGACCGACCTCCGGCCCGACGACTGCCAGCCACCTCTCCAGCCAGCTCTTCTACCTGATCACCACGCCCAGCACCCCCAAACCGCCCGGCACCACGCTCGTCCCCGGACCGACCTCCGGCCTGACCGCTGCGAGCCGCGTCCACAGCCCGGTCGTCCGCCTGATCACCGCGCCCGGCGCCTCCAGGGCAGCCACCGACCCCCGACCTACGACGGCGAGTCGAATCCGCAGACCTGGCAACAGCAGCCCGCCGCGGCGCCTCCGTGTGGTCCTGGCCCCGAGCCACATCTCCGGTGGTGTTCCAGCCCTCAGCTCCAGCCTCGGCCACAGCGTGTCCGTCAGCCCGCGGGCCAGCGTGTTCCCCAACCGCAGGCCCAGCGCCAGGCTGAGACGAACTGCCCGGAGAAGTCGCATCCGCAGGCTCAGTCGTCAGTTCCTCGCCTGCCTCAACCCCAGCCTGCGCCCGTTGTCCGCGGTCAGGTGCCACGCCGTCCGCCTCCACCGACGGCTCGACGGTGTCAGTGCGCGCCCGACGGCCCCGGTCCGCACCCGAGGTCGGCTCCTCATCAGCCGCAAATGCCTTCGCAGCAGCCCAACGATCGCCGGCTCCCGCATCTCCTCCGATGCCCGTACGGCGACCAGCACCGTCCGACTTCCTCGCGTCCTCGTCCGTGTCACCCCAAGGGTCCACAGCTCCCGCGGCTCGCCGGACTCCCCCAGTACCACGCCCGCCACGACCCGATCCAGTCGCCTCATCGCCCGCAGCATCTCCCCACGGGTCCACAGACGCCCTAGCTCGCCCGCTCCCAGCAGTACGTCGGCCACCACCCGACTCCCCCGCGTCGTCGGCCGCATCACCCCAGGGATCCACAGACCCTGCAACGCGTACTCCGCCGCCACTGCGACGAGCACGCCCCGACTCGGTCGATTGCAGGTCTTCAAGCTCGTCCCACGGATCCGAGGTTCCTGGAGTCGACCGGATCCTGCCAACCCGGCGGCCCGCACGCCCCGAACCGGAGGACTCGTCGGTCGCGTCGTCATCCCATGGATCGTCGGTGTTCGCAGCCCGCCCGAGGCCGCCAGCGCCACGCCGGCGGGATCCCGAGGACGACGGCTCGGGTACGGCGCCGTCCCCAACCGTCTCTGGATCGGCGGTAGTGCGGTTGTTGCCTTTGCCAGCGCGACGGCTCGCACTGCCCGGCACGGTCGACTCGCCGGCGGTGCCGTCGTCTGCGGAGGAGTCGTTCGTGCTCGCCGGGAGCCTGGTGCTGCCGGGTATGCGCGGGCTCTGGTGCGGCACGGTGCCGGGTACGGCGCTGTCCTCTGCTGCCTGTGGGGCGGCGAAGGTGCGCGTGTTTCTGCTCGAACGGCTGCTCGTGCGGTCCGACGGGAACGGATCGTCTGACGTGCCGTCTTCCGGCCACGAGTCGTTGGTGCTCGCCGGGAGCCTGGCGCTGCTGGGTGCGCTCGGGTCCGGGAGCGGCGCGCTGACGGACACGGCCTTGTCCGCTGCTGCCTGTGCTGCAGCGGAGGTGCGCGCGTTGTTTCTGGTCGAACGGCTGCTCGTGCGGTCCGACGGAAGCGACTCGTCTGACGTGATGTCGTTCGGCCAAGGGTCGTCGGTGCGGGGACGTCGCCGGATGCTGCCGACCGGGCGGCGACGCCTTGAGGGCGATGGAGCGTCGAGTTCGGCGTCATCGCCTGCCGACCGTGGACCCGTGGAGGTGCGGCGCTGATTGACCGCGGCGTCGTCAGGGGACGCACCGGGTCCCTGTGCCAGCAGGGAGCGGGCTAGGGCCAGGCGGTCGGCGTGCGGGAGAGACAAGGCCGCGGGGGCAGCGTCTTCGGCGGGGTGCCGAGGATCGCTGCCGCCCGCGATGGGTCGATCAGAAGTCGACATCGACCTCGGCGGCGGCCTCGTCGGCCGGCGCGTCCAGGGTCGGGCCGATGCCCATCTTCTCCTTGATCTTCTTCTCCAGCTCGTTGGCCAGGTCGGGGTTGTCGCGCAGGAAGTTCCGCGCGTTCTCCCGACCCTGGCCGAGCTGGTCGCTCTCGTAGGTGAACCAGGCGCCGGCCTTGCGGACGAAGCCCTGCTCGACGCCGAGGTCCAGCAGGCTGCCCTCACGGCTGATGCCCTGGCCGTAGATGATGTCGAACTCGGCCTGCTTGAACGGCGGGGCAACCTTGTTTTTCACGACCTTCACGCGCGTCCGGTTGCCGACCACGTCGCTGCCGTCCTTGAGCGACTCGATCCGGCGCACGTCCAGGCGCACCGATGCGTAGAACTTCAGCGCCCGGCCACCGGTCGTGGTCTCCGGCGAGCCGAACATGACGCCGATCTTCTCGCGCAGCTGGTTGATGAAGATAGCCGTTGTGCCGGTGCCGTTGACCGCACCGGTCATCTTCCGCAGCGCCTGGCTCATCAGCCGGGCCTGCAGACCGACGTGGCTGTCACCCATCTCACCCTCGATCTCGGCCCGCGGCACCAGCGCGGCCACCGAGTCGATCACGACGATGTCGATCGCGCCGGAGCGGACCAGCATGTCGGCGATCTCCAGCGCCTGCTCACCGGAGTCGGGCTGCGAGACCAGCAGCGCGTCGGTGTCGACGCCCAGCTTCCGCGCGTACTCCGGGTCGAGCGCGTGCTCGGCGTCGATGAAGGCGGCGATACCGCCGGCCCGCTGAGCGTTCGCCACCGCGTGCAGGGCGACCGTCGTCTTACCCGAGGACTCCGGGCCGTAGATCTCCACCACCCGGCCGCGCGGCAGCCCGCCGATGCCGAGCGCGATGTCGAGCGCAATGGACCCGGTCGGGATGATCTCGATGGGGGCCTTGCCCTGCTCCCCCAGCCGCATCACCGCGCCCTTGCCACACTGCCGCTCGATCTGCGTCAGCGCGGTCGCCAGCGCCTTCTCACGATCCGTTGCCGCGCGTTCCGCACTCGTTGCACCAGCCATGTGACTGCCACCTGACCCATCTACGTATCGGGGCCGCTGTCCCAGCCGCCCGAAGGATTTCGTTGTCGCCAGAGAAGGTACGGGTTACGTCGGACAGTTTTCGCCGCCACCGGGAATCTGTGGACAAACTCGGCCGCCCAGCACCTTCAGGAGACCAAACTATCCCGAACACGTGTTCGAATCGCAACTGACACGCCGAAGTTTCCCCGGCGGCCGTCCTGGACCCCGGACTCCCTACCCTTGCGGCGTGGCAGACCGTCCAGACATCCCCGACTCCGCCGTCATCCTCGCGCTCAGCCGGGTCGAGTTCGGCATCGACTCGGTGCTCGACTCGCTCCGCACCCAGGACCCGTTCGGCATCCGCAGCATCCTCACGGAGTACTCGGCCCAGGAGCAGCCCAACCTGGCCGAGAAGGGCCTGATCCTGGCGATCGACCGGCTGCTGAAGATGAAGGTGCCGGGCCACGCCGAGTGGCCGACGCTGCCGCTGGCGGAGCGCTGCGACTGGTGGGTGGAGCGGCTCGGCGGGTTCGCCGCCGTCGTCGCGGGTCTCCCCCGGATCAGCGGTGCCGCCGCCGACCGCCTGCCGATCAAGGACACGCTCGGCGCCGCCGTACAGGCCATGGTGATCGGCGCGGTGTGCCGGGAGTACGGCGTCGAGGCGCATGCCGACCGTACGGCGGTCATCGCTCGCGTACTCACCGACCGGCCGATCACACCGGACGAGGTGCTCAAGTACGACGACCCCAGCGCAGCCGGCCAGGACGTAGCCAAGCAACTGGGGCTCGGCGACGAGTCCGAGGAGGCTGGACTGCGCAAGGGAGTCAGACTGGTCTGGCGGATCAGCAAGCTGTTCGGCGGGTTGGGCGAAGTGTTCGAGGAGCGTCCGCGCGGCACTCTGGCCGCCAGATTCATCGGCAAGCTGCCCGCGATCGGACTGGTCGGCGGCTTCTTCGACGAGCGCAAGGGCATCCGCAAGGCGGCGTACGAGGCCGCCGAGCTCCTCACGTCCAGCGCCTTCCGGGTAAAGCCTGTCTGAGCACCCGCCAGGCTGGGATGATCTCGGCATGACTGGGATCGTCATCGTGAGGGCGGACGAGAGCTGGCCGGCGCAGTACGAGAAGATTGCGCGCGCGGTGAGCGATCTGCTCGGGGAAGCGGCACAGCGGATCGACCACATCGGGTCGACCTCCGTACCCGGGCTGGCAGCGAAGGACGTCCTCGACATGCAGGTGACCGTCGGGACCGAGCCGGAGCTGGACGACGTGGTCGAGCGGATGGTCGCGGCGGACTGGGAGCTGCGTCCGCCCAGACGAGACCACCCGGTGCCCGGTCTGCCCACCGAGGACCTGCAGTGGGTCAAGCGGCTACTGGTCGAGCCGATGTACCGGCGGCGAGTCAACCTGCACGTCCGGGTCGCCGGTCGAGCCAACCAGCGCTATGCCCTGCTGTTCCGCGACTACCTCCGCAGCCACCCGGAGACGGCAGCGGCGTACGGCGAGTTCAAGCGACGGGCCGCAGCACTGCCCATCGAGTCGACCGCGGACTACGCCGACCTGAAGGACCCGGTCTGCGACCTGATCTACCTGCCCGCGGAAGAGTGGGCCGCCCGTACGGGCTGGACGCCCTGACCGACCGGGCATCGAGACGCAGGGTGAGCGCAGTACTACAGCGTGGTCGTTGACCCTGTCCGGCAGAGCCAGCACGCTGGATCGGGGGGTGCGTCGTGGACAGTCCGACGTACGGGCGGGCGTCCCCTCCAGGGGGCGTGGTTGTGGTGGGCGGAGCAGGACGGCTGGCGGCGTTGCCGTGCGGCAAGGTGTCCAAGTGGATCGTGCTGGCGCTGTGGCTCGTTGTCATGGCGGCATCGTTTGGTCCGGCGGGCAAGCTGACCGGGGCGCAGGAGAACGATGCCGTGTCATGGCTACCCGGCAAGGCAGAGTCCACCGAAGTGCTCAAAGCAACAGAGCAGTTCTCCTCGCCCGACGAGATCCCGGCAGTACTCGTCTACGAACGGTCGTCCGGCATCACCCCTGCCGACCAGCAGGCAGTCGCACAGCACGTGAAGCAGTTCGCGGAGTTGCCAGACGTCGATCGTGAGGTGGTCGGACCGATCCCGTCGGAGGACGGCAAGGCGCTGCAGGTACTCGTACCGATCAACGCCGGCTCGGGTGGCTGGGAGACGATCGGCGAACGGGCAGACGACCTCAGGCGCGTCGCAGCCGACCGGCCAGAAGGCCTGTCCTTCCACGTGACCGGCCCCGGCGGTTTCGCGGCCGACTCTCAAGAGGCCTTTGCAGGTATCGACGGCAAGCTCCTGTACTCCGCTGCCGCCGTAGTGATCGTCATCCTCCTGCTGACGTACCGCAGTCCAGTGCTCTGGCTGCTCCCGCTGTTCTCGGCCGGCGCAGCCCTGTTCGTCGCACAGGCGGTCGTCTACTACCTCGCGACCGAGGCAGACCTGACCGTCAACGCCCAGAGCGCAGGCATCCTCACAGTGCTGGTGTTCGGTGCCGGGACGGACTACGCCCTGCTACTCGTGGCTCGATATCGCGAAGAACTCAGACGGCATGAGGACAAGCACGAGGCAATGGCATTCGCGCTGCACCGATCCGGTCCGGCGATCGTCGCCTCTGGCTCCACTGTGGTGGCCGGCATGCTCTGTCTGCTCCTTGCCTCGATGAACTCGACCCGTGGCCTCGGTCCGGTCGCAGCGGTCGGCATCGTGATCGCACTGGCCGCCATGCTGACCTTGCTACCCGCGCTCCTGGTGATCTGCGGTCGCTGGGTGTTCTGGCCGCTCAAGCCGACGTACGGCTCTCCAGACCACACCGAGACGAGCGTGTGGGGTCGCATCGGCCGACGGATCGCCGTACGCCCGCGTCTGACGTGGGTCACCACCACGCTCGTACTGGCCGTCGCTTCACTCGGCATGCTGCGCCTGGACGCCAACGGCCTCAGCAACGCAGAGTCCTTCGTCGGTACGCCGGAGTCAGTGGTCGGCGAGAAGGTCCTGGCAGCCCACTTCCCGGCCGGCGCCGGCAACCCACTCGTCGTGGTGAGTAACGCGGACCAAGCAGCAGCGGTCCGTACGGCGATGGCGTCGACGGACGGCATCGCCTCAGTGGCAGAGCCCCGGGTGGCCAACGGACTGGCCTATCTCGAGGGCACTCTGACGGACCCGGCCGACTCACAGGCTGCGAAGGACACCGTTGACCGAGTCCGGGCAGCAGTGCACGCAGTGCCGGGAGCGGACGCGCTGGCCGGCGGCGGGACCGCGATCCTGCTGGACACACAGCGAGCCGCGGATCGGGACAACAAGGTGATCATCCCGGTCGTGCTGGCGGTCGTGTTGCTGATCCTCATGCTGTTGCTGCGCTCGCTGCTCGCACCAGTGATGCTGGTGGCGACGGTAGTGCTGTCCTTCGGCGCCGCGCTCGGCATCAGTGCGCTGGTGTTCGACCAAGTGCTCGGGTTCGGCGGCGCGGACGTGTCGTTGCCGCTGTTCGTCTTCGTCTTCCTGGTTGCCTTGGGCATCGACTACAACATCTTCCTGATGACCCGGGTGCACGAGGAGTCGAAGGTCCACGGCACCCGGCGCGGCGCGCTGATCGGCGTCGCTGCCACCGGTGGCGTGATCACCTCGGCCGGACTGGTGCTTGCCGGGACGTTCGCGGTGCTGGCCACGCTGCCCGTGGTGGCGTTCGCGGAGATCGGCATCGCGGTGGCACTCGGTGTCCTGCTGGACACCATCGTCGTTCGCTCGGTGCTGGTGACCGCGCTCAACCTCGACATCGGCCGGCACCTGTGGTGGCCGAGCAAGCTGGCGAAGAAGCGGGACCCGGAGCCGACCGACGACCTGGCGGAACCGGAACCGGAGCTGACGAGCACCTGAAGCGGACGCTGACGGCCGGGCGGGCCGTCAGCGCTCGCTGGGTGGGAGCTGCAGGTGGGCCCAGACGGCCCGCCAGACGGTCTTGGCGTGCTCACCGTGGGCCAGGGCCTCGACGACCGTGCGGCCGCCGAGCTCCCTGACGACCTGGGTCTCAGCCCAGGTCCGTGCATAGGCGGGACCGAGATGCTCGTCCATCCGCGCCCAGAACTCCGTCAGTCTCATGCCTGCCCGTCGTCGTCCTTCTGTGGCTGTCCCCAACCGCCCTGTGAACCGCCCTGCGGTCCAGGCTGGCCCTGAGCCGGCGGACGGCCTTGCTGGTCCGGCCCCCAACCGCCCTGCTGCGGCCGACCTGGTTGCTGTCCCCAGCCGCCCTGCCCCTGCTGTGGCGGCTGGCCCTGCGGCCCCCACTGCTCCTGCCCCGGTTGGCCCTGCTGCGGCTGTGGCTGTCCAGGGTACTGCGGCTGACCAGGCTGTCCCGGGTACGGCGCCTGACCCGGCTGACCGCCCGGGCCAGGCTGCCCCGGACCAGGCTGGCCTTGGCCCGGCTGTCCGCCGTACTGGCCGGGTTGACCGCCGTACTGGCCAGGCTGTCCGTACCGACCACCCGGACCGGACGGCGGCGCGTAGCCCTGCTGCTGGCCGTACCCAGGCTGTCCCGGGTACTGCCCCGGCTGGCCGCCGTACTGCGGGCCCCATTGGCCCTGCTGCGGCTGACCCGGGTACTGCCCGTACTGCCCGTAGCCCTGCTGTGCCTTGGCCTTGCGGCTCCGCAGCACGAAGAAGACAGCCGCGCCGATCGCCAGCAACAGCAGCACGACGATGAGGATGATCGCCCACAGCGGGAAGCTGCTGCCCGCCTCGGAGGTCAGCGACACGTTGCCGAGCTTGTCGATGCTGTCGTACGTCGCCGTCCGGCCATCGATCTTGGCGCCGTCGTCGTGCTCGAGGATCTTGCCGGGCATGGTGATCTTGAAGTTCACCGTCGGCTGGCTCCCGGACGGCACGTTGTTGCCCAGGTTGTCCGCCTTCACGGTCACGATGACCTTGTCGCCCTCCTTGCGGAAGCCGACGCCCTCACCGCTCGAGCTGCCCATCTTGTCGAAGGGCACGCTCTCAAAGGTGCAGTTGGAACCGACGTACCGGTCGTCCTCGAACGCCTTGCAGGTGACCCCGTCGGTGGTGGTCTCCTTGATCCCGTTCTCGATCTGCTCGCGGACCTTGTCGAGCGACTGGCCGCTGGACTCCAGCAGCTGCTTGTCGACCCCGATCTGCATGTTGCCCGAGACGGTCTCGTTCGAGCCGACCTTGAGGTCGGCGTCGAGTTTCACGCACCCGGTCAACGCGACCAGGCAGGCCACGAGGACGAGCGCTGCACGCACGCGGTTCATCATGGCGCCGATCATTCCAGAAGCAGGGGACAACGCCGTCACCGGACGTGAACCGCCCTGGTCAGAGGCCGAAAACCGGAAACTGTCCGAGGGACCCGGCAAGATGGGCGACGTGAAGAAGACCAGCGCGTTGAGCCGGTTCTCGCCCGCGACCCGGGCGTGGTTCGGCGACGTCTTCGAGGCGGCCACCCCGGCCCAGCTCGAGGCGTGGGACGCCATCACCGCGGGCCGGGATGCGCTGGTGGTCGCCCCGACGGGTTCGGGCAAGACGCTGGCGGCCTTCCTCTGGGCACTCGACCGGCTGGCGAGCACACCGCCGCCGGACGATCCGAGGCTGCGCTGCCGCGTGCTGTACGTGTCTCCGCTGAAGGCGCTCGCGGTCGACGTGGAGCGCAACCTGCGGGCGCCGTTGATCGGGATCCGCGAGACCGCGCGGCGGCTCGGCGAGGCGCCGATCGACGTCGAGGTCGCGGTCAGGTCGGGCGACACCCCGGCCGGCGAGCGACGGCGGTTCGCCACCCGGCCGTCCGACGTACTGATCACCACCCCCGAGTCGCTCTTCCTCTTGCTGACCTCGCAGGGCCGCGAGGCACTGCGAGGAGTCGAGACCGTGATCGTCGACGAGGTGCACGCGGTCGCGGGGACCAAGCGCGGCGCGCACCTGTCGCTCACGCTGGAGCGGCTGGACTCCTTGCTGCCGAAGCCGGCGCAACGGATCGGGCTGTCGGCGACCGTTCGGCCAGTCGAGGAGGTGGCGCGCTTCCTCGGTGGCGAGCGGCCGGTCACTGTGGTGCAGCCGAAGTTCACCAAGCAGTGGGACCTGAGTGTCGTCGTGCCGGTCGAGGACATGGCCGAGCTGGCGAGCACCGAGGTCGAGACCTCCGGCTCAGCCGCCGGTCCGCCGCAGCACGCGTCGATCTGGCCGCATGTCGAAGAGCATGTCTTCGACCTGATCTCACAGCACAAGTCCACGATCGTCTTCTCCAACTCGCGCCGCCTGGCCGAGCGGCTCACCGCCCGGCTGAACGAGATCGCCGCCGAGCGTGCGGAGCTGGAGCTGCCCGACGCGGGTTCGCCGGCTCAGCTGATGGCGCAGTCGGGTGCTTCGCTGGCAGCGCCGCCGTTGATCGCGCGGGCCCACCACGGCTCGGTCAGCAAGGAGCAGCGGCTCCTGATCGAGGCGGATCTGAAGTCCGGGCGGCTGCCGTGCGTGGTGGCGACGAGCAGCCTCGAGCTCGGCATCGACATGGGTGCTGTCGACCTCGTCATACAGGTGGAGGCTCCCCCGTCCGTCGCCAGCGGTTTGCAGCGGGTTGGTCGAGCTGGTCACCAGGTCGGCGCTGTGTCGCGAGGCGTGTTGTTCCCCAAGTTCCGTGGCGACTTGATCGACACGGCGGTCGTGGTGCAGCGGATGCGCGACGGTCTGATCGAGAGCCTCCACATCCCAGCCAACCCACTCGACGTACTCGCTCAGCAGATCGTGTCGATCGTGGCGTTGGACACGGTCGACGTTGACGAGCTCTTCGCCTTGGTACGGCGTTGCGCGCCGTTCGCGACATTGCCTCGGTCGGCGTACGACGGGGTGCTCGACATGCTGTCGGGCCGCTACCCGTCGGACGAGTTCGCCGAGCTGCGCCCGCGGATCGTCTTCGACCGGGTGAGCGGCGAGATCTTCGGGCGGCCGGGTGCACAGCGGCTGGCGGTGACGAGCGGCGGCACGATCCCGGATCGCGGGTTGTTCGGTGTCTTCCTGGTCGGCGAGTCGACGAACCATCGCGTCGGTGAGCTCGACGAGGAGATGGTGTACGAGTCGCGGGTCGGCGACGTCTTCACGCTGGGCGCGTCGAGCTGGCGGATCGAGGACATCACCCACGACCGTGTGCTGGTCTCCCCCGCGCCTGGTCAACCGGGGCGACTGCCGTTCTGGAAGGGAGACGCGGTCGGACGACCGGCCGAGCTGGGTGCGGCGACGGGTGCGTTCGTGCGGAAGATGGCTTCGCTGCCGGCGGCCAAGGCCGTCGAGCGAGCACGTGCCGCGGGGCTCGACGAGTATGCGGCGAACAACCTCGTGTCGTACCTGGCTGAGCAACGAGATGCGACCAGCCGCGTGCCGGACGACGTGACCGTCCTGGTCGAGCGGTTCCGTGACGAGCTCGGTGACTGGCGAGTCTGCGTGCACTCGCCGTACGGCGGCCAAGTGCACGGACCGTGGGCGCTGGCGATCGCGGCGCGGTTGCGCGAGCGGTACGGGATGGACGCGCAGTCGGTGTCGGGCGACGACGGCATCGTGCTGCGGCTGCCGGAGACCGATGAGGCGCCGCCGGGCGCTGACCTGGTGCTGTTCGATCCGGCCGAGATCGAGGACCTGATCACTGCGGAGGTCGGTGGGTCGGCGCTGTTCGCCTCGCGGTTCCGGGAGTGTGCGGCGCGGGCGTTGCTGCTGCCGCGGCGGAATCCGGGTCGCCGGTCACCGTTGTGGCAGCAGCGGCAGCGGTCCGCGCAGCTGCTCAGTGTGGCCAGCAAGTACGGCTCGTTCCCGATCGTGCTCGAGACCTTGCGCGAGGTGCTCCAGGACGTCTACGACCTGCCGGCGCTCAAGGATCTGCTGACCGGGATCAGCGAGCGGCGGATCTCGGTGGTCGAGGTCGAGACACCGGAGGCTTCGCCGTTCGCGAAGTCCTTGCTGTTCGGCTACGTCGGCGCGTTCATGTACGAGGGCGACACGCCGCTTGCCGAGAAACGCGCGGCTGCTCTTGCGCTGGATCAGAGCCTGCTGGCGGAGCTGCTCGGCCGGACGGAGTTGCGTGAGCTTCTCGATGCCGAGGTCGTGCTGCGGACCGAGGCCGAGCTGCAACGGCTCGCCGAAGATCGCCGCGCGCGTAATGCCGAGGGCTTGTTCGACGTACTGCGGATGATCGGCCCGCTCTCGCTGTCCGAGGCATCGCAGCGGTGTGTGGACGACGCCGATGCCGAGACGTGGTTGACGGAACTGGCGGCCGCTCGACGGGTCGTGCGGGTGCGGATCGCCGGTGAGCATCGGTGGGCTGTCGTGGAGGATGTGGCCCGGCTTCGCGATGCGCTCGGCGTGCCGCTTCCGCCTGGGATCGCAGAGGCGCATGCCGAGCCGGTTGCCGATCCGCTGGGCGATCTCGTGTCGCGGTATGCGCGGACGCATGGGCCGTTCCGTGCGGTGGATCTCGCGACGAATTTGGGCATTGGCGTGGCGGTAGTGACGGATGCGCTTCGGCGGCTGAGTGCGGCCGGACGGGTCGTCGAGGGCGAGTTCTTGCCGGGTGGCATTGCGCTGGAGTGGTGCGACAGCGAGGTGCTCCGGTTGCTGCGACGCCGGTCGCTGGCGGCATTGCGCAAGGAAGTCGAGCCTGTCGATCCGGCTGCGCTCGCCCGGTTCTTGCCAGCCTGGCAAGGCATCACGAGCAGTCGCGGTCGTGGATACGACGTACTGCTCGGAGCGGTCGAGCAACTGGCCGGATGTGCAGTGCCGGCTTCGGCGCTGGAGTCGATCGTGCTGCCGTCGCGGGTGCCGGGGTACCAGCCGTCGATGCTGGACGAGTTGACCGCGACCGGTGAGGTCGTGTGGGCGGGCTCGGGTTCGTTGCCGGGGACGGATGGCTGGGTGTCGCTGCATCTCGCGGACAACTGCGACCTGACGTTGCCCGATCCGGATCCGGCGTTCGAGATCGGTGAGACACATCAGGCTGTTCTCGACGCGCTGTCGGGTGGAGGTGCGTTCTTCTTCCGCCAGTTGAGCGATGTCGTCGGGGCTGCCGCTGGCGTGGTGGACGACGAGACCTTGGTCGGCGTGCTCTGGGACCTGGTCTGGGCGGGTCAGCTGACGAACGACACGCTCGCACCTGTGCGGTCACTCGTCGGCGGTGGCCGCGGCACTCATCGAGCCCGCCGTACGACGCCTCGCGCACGACCTGGCCGTCTGCCGCGGCCTGGGCGACCGGCGATGCCGGCCAGAAGCGGACCGCCGACGGCGGGTGGGCGTTGGTCGTTGCTTCCGGCCCGGAATCCGGACGCGACCCGGCGGGCGCATGCGGCTGCCGAGACCCTGCTCGACCGGTACGGGATCGTCACCCGCGGATCGGTGATCACCGAACGGACTCCTGGTGGGTTTGCGGCCGTCTACAAGGTGCTGAGCGCGTTCGAGGAGTCGGGCCGCTGCCGGCGTGGGTACTTCGTGGCGGGGTTGGGGGCGGCGCAATTCGCGTTGCCTGGCGCGGTCGACCGGTTGCGGGCGATGGCGGAGCTGCCTGGGTCTGGCGGTTCGCCCCGCGGTCGGCGTGATGAGGAGCCGGCTGCGCGTGCCGTCGTACTCGCGGCCTCCGATCCGGCGAACCCGTACGGCGCCGCGCTGCCGTGGCCCGAGCGGGAGAACGCCGGCGGGCATCGACCCGGGCGGAAGGCCGGAGCGCTCGTCATGCTCGTCGACGGACAGCTGATCGTGTACGTCGAACGCGGCGGTCGGACCGTGCTCAGCTTCACCGAGGACCCGGATCTGCTGCAGCCTGCGGTCGATGCGCTCGCCCTGGCGATCAGGGACGGGCAACTCGGCAAGCTCAGTGTCGAGACGGCGGATGGTGAGCAGGTCCGGCATACGCCGTTCGGCGATGCGCTGGCGAAGGCGGGCTTCCACGCGACGCCGCGGGGCCTGCGATTGCGAGCCTGAGTCATGCCTGAGGGCGACACCGTCTGGCGGGCTTGCAAGCGGCTCGACCAGGCTCTGGGTGGGCAGGAACTGGTTCGGACCGACTTTCGCGTTCCCACCTTGGCCACGACTGACCTCAGCGGGCGGACGGTGCTCGAGGTCATTGCACGCGGCAAGCATCTGCTGATGCGGGTGTCGGGCGGCGTGACCGTGCACAGTCACTTCCGGATGGATGGGAGTTGGCATCTGTACCGGCCCGGCGAGCGCTGGCGGGGTGGGCCGGACCACCAGGTCCGCGCGGTGCTGGAGACCTCGTCCTGGCTCGCTGTCGGATATCGCCTGCCGGTGCTCGAGTTGGTCGCGACGGACGACGAGGCGAGCGTGGTCGGTCATCTCGGGCCGGATCTGCTCTCGCCGACGTTCGACCGCGAGCAGGCGATCGCAAATCTCCAGTCCGATCCGGAACGGACGATCAGCGAGGCATTGCTCGACCAGCGCAACCTCGCCGGCATCGGCAACTTCTACCGCACCGAGGTCTGCTTCCTGCTCGGCCTCCACCCCTGGCGCCCGGTCGCATCGGTCGACGTCGCCGCCGCGGTCGATCTGAGCCGTCGCCTGATGAAAGCCAACCTCCGCAACGGAACCCAGGTCAGCACCGGTATCGACCGCCCCGGCCAACGCACCTGGGTCTTCGAACGAGCCAACAAGACGTGCCGCCGCTGCGGCACCAAGATCGAGACCGCCTCCATCGGCACTCCCCCACGCGACCGAGTCACCTACTGGTGCCCCAACTGCCAGCCCGAGCATCCCTAGCCTGGGATCGCCCAACCCAGGATTGCCGCCCGGAAATGCCCTGTGGACAGCCGCAGTGACAGGCCCAAGCGCAGATATCTTCTCCGATGTATCGAACATCTGTTCGAACGAGAGGAGAGGCTCATGTGCGACTCATGCGGCGGACAGACCGACGAGGAGATCTCGCGCCGACTGGTGCGGAACATCCGGACCTATGGCTGGACCATGCAGTTCATCGAGGGCGACGGCGTACGCAATCCCGCCTTCGGCTACACGCTGGGCCTCAGCCTCTACGACCACCCGGAGATCATCGTCTTCGACCCCGACCCGGCCTTCATCCACCTCGGCCTCAAGCCGCTGGTGTGGGCGGTGCAGACCGGTGAGGAGTTCGACGAGGGCGACGATCTCTCGGCCTACTTCCCACCGCCGGAGCAGGCCGCGTTGCTGCGGTTCCCGGACTCGGCGACTCATCTGTTCACTGCGAACACCATGTTCCGCCGACCGGGCGAAGGCCCCATCCCGGCCCTGCAACTGATCTGGCCAACCCGAAACAGCCTCATTCAGGCGGCGTTGACGGCCCTGCCACGCCGGGACGCCGACCGATGACTGACCGCGAGTACGTCCGGGCTGAGTTGAAAGCTCGCAGGGATACCACCACGCCGACAGAGGACAGTCACAAGCTCACAAGGATGCCGGCCAGGCGGGCAGCACGGCCGCTCGGGCGGCTGCCGGAAACGCAGGTGCTGTGGCGCGACGGGACGGAGCCGACAGCTCGTTCGGCCGGCTCGCGCCGGCCGGTAGGCGCGACTGCGCGGTCAGGCGGCGGAGGCGACCTCGGGCTCGATGGTCGGGTGGGCCAGGACCAGGGCCTCTTCACGGGCCAGATCCTCGCTGACCTCGGCGAAGACGGTCGACAACGGGACGTCGAGCGCCATGCAGATCGCCGCCAGCAGCTCGCTGGAGGCCTCCTTCTGGCCGCGCTCGACCTCGGACAGGTAGCCCAGACTCACCCGGGCATCGGCGGATACCTCGCGGAGGGTGCGCCCTTGGCGCAGCCGCTTACGCCGCAGGACGTCGCCCAGCAGGCCACGAACCAGCACCATGAGGTTTCTCCCTTCCGCCTGTCCGGTCGTCTCTACTCGCACGGTAGCTCGACCGTAGGAACCAACGGTACCCGTTGCTGGGTCACTACTCCTCGCAATGTCCAGCTTCGGTGCGCCGTGCCAGTCTGCCCTACCTGTCCCCATGCTGGTCTCAACACGCCGGTCAGTCGAGTTCTTCCGCCACCACAGCCACGGCCAGTTCCAGCACCGCTTGCACACTCCCCCTGCGGATGGCTGTCCGATCCCCGCTCAGCTCTAGCTTGCGCACTTCAACCGCGTCTGGTCCAGCGGCTGCGACATAAACAGTTCCGGCCTCTACCCCCGCCTGCGGGTCCGGCCCGGCCACACCGGTCGTGGCGAGTCCGTAGGTGGCGCCCAGCCGCTCCCGCACACCTGTAGCCAGTGCTGCAGCAGTGTCGGGGTGCACCGGCCCGACAGCGGCCAGTAGGTCGTCAGGAACGCCCGCAAGCCTGGCCTTCAGGTCAGTGGCGTACACGATCACGCCACCGCGGTACACAGCTGACACTCCGGGTACGTCGGTCAGCGCCGCCCCCACCATGCCGCCCGTCAGCGACTCTGCCGTGGCGACCGTCTCGCCACGACGCTTGAGGAGCCCAACTAACCGCCCCAGAACCGCTTCCAGCCCCTCAGACACCTACACACCTCCGAAAGCAGCTGACCATGCTCACCACCAACCACGGCACCAAGCAACAACACACTCACCTGGTCGCACCAAGCCCCGATACCCGCGCCACACCGCGGAGATGCACGAGCTGGCATCCGCCACCCCCGACGCGGCCGCCACGCTCCGGCACCCGTGGCGCCGTGCAACGCTCCGGCAGCCGGGGCGCCACGGCCCGATGGCCCACGCCGACGCACCCGCGGCCGCACACCCACACCCCGTGCCACCTTGCTTGGGTTATGGCAGGGGGCGTTTGGCGGCGGCTCGGAGGCGGAGGGCTCGGCCTACGTAGTCGAGGCCGGTGACGATGGTGACCAGGACGGCGGCGCCCATGAAGGCGACTGCGGTCCAGTGCAGGACTGGCACCGACTGCCAAGGAAGGAGGTAGAGACCGAGCGCAATCGCCTGCAGGACGGTCTTCAGCTTGCCGCCGCGGCTGGCCGGCATGACCCCGTGCCGGATCACCCAGAACCGGAGCGCGGTCACACCCCACTCGCGGACCATCACGACCACGGTGACCCACCACGGCAGCTCGCCGAGGAGGGACAAGCCGATGAACGCAGCGCCGGTCAGTGCCTTGTCGGCGATCGGGTCGGCGATCTTGCCGAAGTTGGTGACCATGTTCCACCGGCGCGCGATGTCGCCGTCGAACCGGTCGGTGACGATCGCGACCACGAACGCGGCCGTGGCGAGCAGCCGGTTGCCGTCGTCGGTGCCGCCGTCGCGCAGCAGCAGCCAGACGAACAGCGGAACCAGAATCAGCCGCAGGACCGTGAGCGCGTTGGCCACGTTCCACGCGCTGGGCGCGCTGAGTGGACCGGCTGCGTGCGGCACCGGGTTCGACGGCGGGTTGGTCACGCGGTCAGGTTAGCTGCCGGACGGCCGTCCCGGGGGTTCACGAGTGCCGCGAACTCCGCGATCAGGTCAACCCCGTCACTTCCGACCACCTTCGCCGTCACAAGATCACCAACACGCACACCATCCGGAAGCCCAGTCACCGAGGTCGACCCATCAACCTCAGGCCCCTGATGAGCCGCCCGCCCCTCGCCAGTACGCCCCTCAGGCTGCACCTCGAGCCCTCCGTCGATGCCCGCCTGAGCGCGGCCAACGTCCGCAGGCGCAGCACCGGAGTCGAGCTCGGAGTCACTCGCCACGGTGGTGGGTTCAGTGTCGATGGATTCGGTGTCGATGGATTCGAGGATGATTTCGACGAGTTCGCCGATGCGGGATTCGGCGCGGGCGGAGGTGAGGTCTTCGGCGAGGCGGGTGACGCGATCCAGGCGGGCGGCGATGGTGTCCTCGTCGAGCTTGCCGTCGTACGTTTCGGCCTCGGTGCCGTCCTCGTCGGAGTAGCCGAAGACGCCGATCGCATCGAGACCGGCGCGGGACAGGAAGTCGCACAGGATGTCGACGTCTTCCTCCGTCTCGCCCGGGAAGCCGACGATCACGTTGCTGCGTATGCCCGCGGACGGCGCGGCCGCGCGGACCTGCGCGATGAGCTCCAGGAAGCGCTCGGCGTCGCCGAAACGGCGCATGCGGCGCAGGAGCGGACCGGAGGCGTGCTGGAACGACAGGTCGAAGTACGGGACGACGCCGGGGGTCGACGTCATCGCGGTGATCAGCGTCGGGCGCATCTCGGCGGGCTGCAGGTACGAGACCCGCACTCGGGTGATGCCCGGCACCTCGGCGATCTCGCCGACGAGGGTCTCGAGCAGCCGCAGGTCGCCGAGGTCCTTGCCGTACGAGGTGGAGTTCTCGGAGACGAGGAAGAGTTCGCGTACGCCGTTCTCCGCGAGCCAATGGGCTTCGCCGAGCACCTCGGTCGGCCGCCGCGAGACGAATGCGCCGCGGAACATCGGGATCGCGCAGAACGCGCACCGCCGGTCGCATCCGGACGCCAGCTTCAACGGCGCCATCGGTCCACCGTCGAGCCGACGCCGCACCACCCGAGGTCCGCTGGCCGGCGCCGCCTGCAGATCCGGCGCCTCGATCTTCAACTCGAGCCCACGCTCGGCACCGTCCGCTGCCAAGAGCTCCGCCGAATCTTCGCGCGCGGCTGTCGACGGCCCACCGAGCGCCCGTGCAGCTGCCGCGGCGTTGCCGGCTGCAGAGGTGCGAGCCGGTGCCGTGAGCGATGCCGCGGGGCCGTCAGGTGTGGCGGGCGTTGTGCGGCCCTTGAGTGAGGCGGGGATGTGGTCGCCGTGGCCGGGGATGGCTACCTCGGTGGCTGACGCGCGGGCGGCGGGGGCCAGTGGGAGGAGTTTGCGGCGGTCGCGGGGTACGTGGGGCTGGTGCTTGGTGCCGGAGAGGATCGAGCGGAGGCGGTCCGAGATGTCGGCGTAGTCGTCGAAGCTGAGGACGGCGTCGGTTTCGGGGAGGGCTTCGGCGAGTTGTTCGCCGTACCGCTCGGCGAGGCAACCGACAGCGACGACGGCCTGGGTGCGCCCACCGTCCTTGTAGTCGGCGGCCGCGAGCAGCGTGTCGACCGAGTCCTTCTTGGCGGCTTCGACGAACCCGCACGTGTTCACAACCACCGTGTCCGCTTCGGCGGCGTCGTCGACCAGCCGGAACCCGCCGGCTTCGAGCCGGCCGGCCAGCTCCTCGGAGTCGACATCGTTGCGGGCACAGCCCAGCGTGACCAGGGCGACAGTGGTGGGAGGCGTAGTCATCACCCACGAGTATGACGCGCCGTCCACCCACCGACCTAACTCACCACCCCATCTCACCCCCACCCCCACATCCCCACAGACAGCTACCTGGTGGGGCTGTGCGGGTTAGTCGGGTTTGGTGAGGGTGCCGTTGGGGTGGGCTTCGAAGCGGTAGAGCTTGGTGGAGTGGGTGTGGCCGTTGACGGTGACGGAGAGGTTGGCGGGGACGCCTACCGAAACGCGGACGTCGCCGGTGGCGGTGACGGTTTGGGAACTGCCGGGGCCGAGGAGGCCCTGGAAGAGGCGCTTGCCCTTCTTGTCGCGGACGGTGACGTAGGAGCCGTCGCCCTTCGCGGTGAGGGTGAGCTTGACCTTGGTCGGGACCGGAGGCTTGGTCGGCTTGCGCTTGGTGGGTTTGACCGTCGGCGTGGGCGTCGCCTTCGGGGTCACGGTGGTGACGACCGGGGTCGAGGTGGCGGTCTTGGACGCGTTCGCCTCGACGTCGCTGGGCAGGGTGAAGAGCCGGACCATGCCCCAGCCCATCAGGCCGACCAGGATCGCGCCGACCACGACCGCCCAGCGCGGGCGGGCGGGGTGCAGGGTCGGGCCCTTGACGGCGGCGCGTTCCTCGCGGCGGGACTTGTCCTCCTCGACCGCGTGCTCGGCGTCGAAGGTGGCGAGAAGCGGTGCCGGGTCGGCCTTGACCACGCGGGCGATCGCGCGGATATGGCCGCGCGCGTAGAAGTTCCCGCCGCAGCGGGAGAAATCGTCGGCCTCCATGGCGACGAGCAGCCCCGTTCTGATCCGGGTCGCGGCGCTCAGCTGCTCGATCGTCATGTCGGCCCGTTCGCGGGCCGCCGTGAGCTCGCTGCCGATGCTCACGTCCCCACCGTCCTCTCCATCGCCCGACTATTCAGCGGACCGTCGACTCCGAAACGCCGACAGCCGGACCGCCGACACCAACTCAACGGCCTTTGTCCGACGGGGTCACGGACGAGTCAGAGTTGTTCCCTGACCGGACACCTGGCATCCGCCAGCATGTGCAAAGCCTGTACCACTTCCCCATGCGACGGCCGAGCCGTCAACCCGAACGGTACCGCGAGTGACGAGCCGGTCAACCGCCGATTCGCATCGGTTGTCTTGCGAGTCGAACTCGGCATCGCGCCCAGGACCGGGCCCGGATCCTGAAGGTGGACGGCGATCCTGCCGTCGTCCAGCAGGTGCCGGCGCTTCAGCACCGTCACTTCTTCGATGTCCTCCCATCGGGTTCCGATCCACTCGTTGCGGATGCGCAGGCGGATGCCGACGTCGTCGGCCACGAGCAGGTCGCCGACCGTCAGGGCTCGCGCGCAGACCAGCGCCAGTACGGCGAACGCGGCGGCGGCGATCCAGCGCAGTACGCCGGTCGGGCTGGAGGAGGCGGAGGCGGCGAAGCCGATCGCGACCAGGAGGGCGCCGACGGCGATGCCGCCGTGCACCTTCTGGGAGGCGCGGACGGTGAACGGCACCGGCTCCGGGTCGAGGTCGAAGCGTTCCTGCCTGGGCAGAGCTTTGGCAGCAGTCATCGTGATACCCCTCGCCCAGCACAACCCGGCCGCTGCGCGACCGGGTGAAGGTGAACGGAGCCGACCCGGGACGTGGCTGGGCTGACGCCCGGTCGGTATGCGCCTGGACGACTGGTCGCAGTGGCGAGCCTGCCAGGCGCTGGGCGGGTAGTAGCACCGCCCCCGCTTGGCGCGGCGGTGGTGTCGAGCCGGGGTGGCGTGGCCAGCCCGGTGGTGCTGTTGGTGGCGAGGCCCGTGCCCGGGGTCAGCCGCGTGGCGGTCGCGCTGGTTGGCGCCGGGGCCGACCGCGAGGCGACGGGACCGGGACGGGCTGGCGTGGGGCGCGCGGTGGCGAGCCTGCCGGGTGCCGGGCGGGTTGTCGCAGTGGCCGCGCTGGGCGCGAGGGTGGTGTGGCGGCGTGGTGGGGTGGCCGGCCGGGTGGGGGTGGCTGGGTGGGTGAGGGGGGTAACGGGGGTGCTGGGGGGCACGTCACTCTCCTCGGAGGGTGGTGATGAAGTCCTCTAGGTCGTCGGGCTTGACGAGGACGTCCCGGGCCTTGGAGCCTTCGCTCGGGCCGACGACGCCTCGGCTTTCCAGGATGTCCATCAGGCGGCCGGCCTTGGCGAAGCCGACGCGGAGCTTGCGCTGCAGCATCGAGGTGGAGCCGAACTGCGTGGAGACGATCAGCTCGGCGGCCTGGACGACCAGGTCCATGTCGTCGCCGATCTCGTCGTCGAGCTCCCGGCTCGGGCCGGCAACAGCGGTGACGTCCTCGCGGTACGTCGGCTGCAGTTGCTCCTTGCAGTGGTCGACCACGCCGCGGATCTCCGACTCGGTGACCCAGGCGCCCTGGATACGCATCGGCTTGCTCGCGCCCATCGGCAGGAACAGGCCGTCACCCTGGCCGACCAGCTTCTCCGCGCCCGGCTGGTCCAGGATGACCCGGCTGTCGGCCAGCGACGAGGTCGCGAACGCCAGCCGCGACGGCACGTTCGCCTTGATCAGACCGGTGACGACGTCCACCGAGGGTCGCTGGGTGGCGAGCACCAGGTGGATGCCGGCCGCACGCGCCAGCTGGGTGATCCGGACGATCGAGTCCTCGACGTCACGTGGGGCGACCATCATCAGGTCGGCCAGCTCGTCGACGATCACCAGCAGATAGGGGTACGGCGTCAGCACCCGCTCGGACCCCGGTGGCGGCTTCACCTTGCCCGCCCGGACCGCCTTGTTGAAGTCGTCGACGTGCCGGAACCCGAACGCGGCCAGGTCGTCGTACCGCATGTCCATCTCGCGGACGACCCACTGCAGCGCCTCGGCGGCCTTCTTGGCGTTGGTGATGATCGGGGTGATCAGGTGCGGGATGCCCTCGTAGTTGTTCAGCTCGACCCGCTTCGGGTCGACCAGGATCATCCGCACCTCGTCCGGCGTGGCCCGCATCAGGATCGAGGTGATCAGCGAGTTCACGAACGACGACTTGCCCGAACCGGTGGCGCCCGCGACCAGCAGGTGCGGCATCTTCGCCATGTTCGCGACGACGAAGCCGCCCTCGACGTCCTTGCCGAGCCCCGCGACCATCGGGTGATGGTCGTTACGAGCCGTCGCGCTCCGGATGACGTCGCCGAGGCTGACGATCTCCTTGTCGGTGTTCGGGATCTCGATGCCGATCGCGGACTTGCCCGGGATCGGGGACAGGATCCGGACGTCGGCCGAGGCGACCGCGTAGGCGATGTTCTTCGACAGCGCGGTGACCTTCTCGACCTTCACCGCGGAGCCGAGCTCGACCTCGTACCGCGTGACTGTCGGGCCGCGGGTGTACCCGGTGACCTGGGCGTCGATGCCGAACTGCTCGAACACCTCGGTGAGCCGGTCGACGACCTGGTCGGACGCCTTGGTCCGCGCCTTGTGCACCGAGCCGGGCTTGAGCATCTGCCCGTCGGGCAGCGTGTAGGTGATGTCGCCGGACAGGCTCAGCTGCTCGACCCGCTGCGGCAGCGGAGTGTGCGGCGGCGGCTCCGGCGGCGAGTCCGGGGAAGACTTGCCCGAGGCAACGACCGGCGACGGCGAGGGTACGGCGGCGGCCGCCGCGGCGTCGACGTCGTACGCGTCCTCCTCCGGCGCGGGCGGGGCGGCCTTCGACTTGCGGCCGCGCTTGGTGAGCTCGCGCCCCTCGAGCACCGGCGAGTCGTACGGCTTGATCGTGGGCTCGCCGTCCTCTTCCTCGGCGGCTGCCTTGGCGCGGCGCTCCTTGCGGGTCAGCCGGACGGTGTCGTCGGTCGGCGCGGCCACGACGGACGGTGCGTCCTCGGGCAGCGCCGTACGTCCCATCAGCACGTCGAAGGCCGCGCGGACCCGCAGTGGGATCGCGTAGACCGGCGTCCCGGTGATCACCAGCGCGCCGAAGATCGACAGCAGGACCAGCAGCGGTGCGGCGACGTACTGCGTGAGCAGGTCGGACAGGAACGTGGAGATGAAGTACCCGATCGCGCCGCCCGCCTCCTGGATCGGGGCGTCGGCCGGGTTGCCGGGCCGGGGCAGGCCGTTGGCGATGTGGATCAGGCCGAGCACACCGAGCCCGAACGTCGTCCAGCCGATCACCTGCCGGCCGGCCGGGCCGTTGCGGTCCGGGTTGCGCATGGTGCGCAGCGCGATGAACAGCAGCATCAGCGGGACGGCCCAGCCGAGCATGCCGACACTGCCGCCGACGACGGTCCGGATGACGTTGCCGACGGCACCTGGCAGCTGCCACCAGATGGCGGCGGCCACCACGACGCCCAGGCCGATCAGGAACAGGCCGGCGCCGTCGCGGCGGTGCTCGGGGTCGAGGTCGCGGGCGCCGTTGCCGATTCCGCGGACCATGCCGCCGAGCAGGTGCGCGATGCCGATCCAGAGCTTCACGAAGCCGCGGCCGAGCGCGAGCATGGCGGCCGCGAACGGGCCCGGTCCGCTGTTTTTGGGCGTGCTGGTCCGCGCGGCGGTGGATCCACCGCGCTTCGCGCTCTGCCCACGCTTCTGGGCGCCTGACGGACGGGAGCGTCCACCAGCAGCCGACCGTGCCGTACTCGGCCGGTTGGCTGCCGACTTCTGCGCCCGCGCCGGGGAAGACGTGCGGGTCGCCATATGCCTCAGGCTACCCCGATTACCTCTCGAGTCCCACGTGTCACACGCCGATCACACTGCCCCATCCGTAGCGTCACGGCGCCGCCACCGGAACAGGTGCCAGAGCACCACATACCAGGCCAGAGCCACCAGACCGCCGAGAACGAGACCTGTGAGCACGAGTCGTACTGCGGTCTCGCCGACGAGTTCCTCGGCTCCGTCCAGCTGTACGAAGGCTCCCGCGATACCCAGCGCGAGCACGCCGGCGACGACGACGTACCGCACCCAGGACGGGACGAGGCCACCCACCGCATGCACCGGGGCGCGGCGGAACCAGCGGTAGAGCCAGATGGCGAGGATCAGGCAGCCGCCGAGGGTGCTGACGTACTGCAGGATGCGGTACGCGTCCCAGGCAGCGGTCACCTCGGCGACGAAGATGTCGGGGAAGCGGCGGACGAAGTAGCCGTGGCCGTGGGTCAACGAGTCCCAGAGCACATGCGTGAAGGCGCCGAGGACGGCGGAGACCGCGGCCCACGCGAGGACTACCGGCGACCAAGTCGGTGCGGGCGGGAGACGTGAGGCAAGAGCTGCCGGCGCGAGGGCTACGAGTGGACGCCTGAGGATCAGGTAGAAGACCGCGAGCAGGAGCAGCGCGATCAGGGGGTCGAGCCAGAAGGCTGACGTGAACTCGTGGGTCAGCGTCAGAGTCAGGTTGCCGTTGATCTGCTGGGTGGCGAGGCGGTAGAGCGGGTCGACGTACAGCAGGTCGGGTGCGATCGCGCCGGCTACCAGCGCTGAAGACACCAAGGGACGCCGGATCAGAGGGAGAACGGCCGCCGGGTGGGCAAGCGTGAAGGGCACTGCCGCAGCCTAGGCGCCGGTGGTGCCGTCCAGTTGTTCTCGGACGAGGTCGGCGTGGCCGCAGTGGCGGGCGTACTCGCCGATCAGGTGGATGTAGATCATCCGCAGCGTCGACTCGGTGTCCCTGAAGGTGAAGCGCTCGTCCAGCGAGTGCCCGGCAGCGGCCTCGTCGGACAGCTTCCACTCCTCGATCAGGCCGTCGTACGCCGCCTCGGCGTCAGCAGGATCGATGAGCTCGAAGTCCGCGTCCTTCCCGAGCTCCAGGGGAAACACGGGCTCGGCAGGGACGGCGGCGAAGTGGATGCGAAACCAGATCCGCTCGACCTTGGTCAGGTGCCGGATCAGTCCGAGCAGCGAGAGGTTCGACGGCGGCGACGGCCGCTCGGCCAGCTGCGCGGCGGTCAGCCCGGCGCACTTGAAGAGCAGAGTCGTGCGATAGAAGTCCAGGTAACCCTGGAGCAATGAGCGCTCCGGCGCGATCAACGAGCCGCTCGGTCGCTCGACGGCAGGTGCTCTCCAAGTCATGCGATCCCCAATGTGTCCACGATGTGTTCGCTCATCTCATCACATGAGATAGCCACTGGCGTCAGCCGTAGCCCGTTCGTTACCGTCTTCGGCAGGTCATGAGCGCCAGCGTCAAGCCCCGGCTCGCTGGCCGGCAACCCTCCTCCGCGGTGGGGTGCCCCGGGTGAAGACCAGGCCGTGCGGATACCCCGCTCGGCAAGTGCGGACTTCCTGGGAGCAGCAGCATGTCGATCCTCTCCATCCTCGAGCCTGCCAGTACGACGACCACGCGGCCGACTGTGGCCCGCCTCGCCACCGGCAGCATCCCCGCCACCGTCGGTTCGGACCTGCTGGTCCCGCTGGCCGACGGCCGGGTCACCGACTACGCGAACTTCGACCACGGCGCCAGCGCGCCGTGTCTGGAGTCGGTCCGCGCCAGCGTCGAGGCGGCGCTACCGTCGTACGCCTCGGTGCACCGCGGCAACGGGTACGCCTCCCGCATCACCACCCAGTGGTACGAGCGGGCCCGCGCTGAGGTGCACGCGTTCGTCGGCGCCCGTGACGACGACCAGGTCATCTTCACCCGGCAGACGACCGACGCGCTGAACCTGCTCGCCCACGCCGTCCCCGCGGACGCGACCGTGATCGTGTTCGAGTCCGAGCATCACGCAGCGCTCCTGCCCTGGCCGGCCGAGCGGACCGTGCGCCTCGCAGCGCCGGCTAGCCCGAGCGAGGCCGTGACCAACGTCGCCGACGCGCTCCGCAACGCGCCGGAAGGCCCGCGGCTCGTCGTCGTGACCGGCGCGTCCAACGTGACCGGCGAGATCTTCCCGATCGCGGAGATCGCGGCCGTCGCCAAGGCGCACGGTGCGCGCGTCTGCCTGGACGCCGCGCAGCTCGCGCCGCACCGGCCGGTGGACATCGCCGAACTGGACGTCGACTGGGTCGCCCTGTCCGGCCACAAGCTCTACGCCCCGTACGGCGCCGGCGCTCTGATCGGCCGCTCCGACTGGCTGGACGCCGCCGAGCCCTACCTGTACGGCGGCGGCGCGACGACCGCGGTCACCGAGGACCTCGTGGTCTGGGCGACCGGCCCGGCGCGGCACGAGGGCGGCTCCCCCAACGTGATCGGCGCGATCGCGCTGGCCTCGGCCTGTGCGGCGATCAGCAGGCACCGCGATGCCATCGAGCAGCACGAGCGCAGCCTGCTCGCCCGGCTCCGGACCGGTCTCGCACAGATTCCCGGCGTCACGACGTACTCGATCTTCGGCCAGGACGCGGACCGCGTCGGCACGGTGTGTTTCACCGTCGCCGGTCTGACCTCGACCCTGGTGTCCGCGGCGCTCAGCGCCGAGTACGGCATCGGCGTCCGCGACGGCAAGTTCTGTGCGCACCCGCTCGTCGGCCACCTGCTCGCGGATTCCCCCGAGCACGGTACGGCGGTCCGCGCGAGCCTCGGCCTCGGGACGACGCGGGAGCACGTCGACCGCCTCGTCAACGCCGTACGGACGCTGGCCACCAGCGGGCCGCGGTCGGAGTACGAGGAGTCCGCGCACGGCTGTCAGCCCGCCGACGACCCCCGCGACCTCCAAGCGCCTCGCATCTGGTGATGCAGCCCTCCTACTGCTCAGGAGGTTGAAGGCCTACATGGTGAGCAGCGAACGCCAGTAGGTCCGCCCATTCCGACGCGACCATCGCGGCGGGTTTCCCGAAGCCGTGGCCGGTGTTGACCTCGACCCTGGTCAAGACAGGTTCGGCGGAGGACTGGGCATGCTGCAACGCGGCGATGAACTTGTGGCTGTGCAACGGCACCACCCGGTCGTCGTGGTCACCGGTGACCACGAGCGTGGCCGGGTACGCCGTCCCCTCCTGCACCCGGTGCAGCGGTGAGTACGCCAGCAGGTCCTCGAACTGCTCCGGGTTGTCCGGATGCCCGAAGTCGGAGGTCCAGGCGGCCCCCACCGTGAACAGGTGGAACCTCAGCATGTCGAGTACGCCGACACCCGGCAGCGCGACCGCGAACAGGTCGGGCCGCTGCGTCATCACGGCGCCGACCAGCAGACCGCCGTTGCTGCGACCGTGGATGGCCAGCTGCTCCGGCGTGGTCACGCCGGTGTCGCGCAGGTGCTCGGCGACGGCGATGAAGTCGTCGAAGACGTTCTGCTTGTTCTTCAGGCGGCCCGCGTCGTGCCAGGCGCTGCCGTACTCGCCGCCACCGCGCAGGTTCGCGATCACCAGCACCCCGCCGGCGGCCAGCCACGCCGGCCAGCCCGGCCGGTACTCGGCCAGGATCGGGATGCGGAAGCCGCCGTACCCGTAGAGCATGGTCGGGCGTGGTGACGAGAAGTCGAGGTCGGCGCGGCTGATCAGGAAGTACGGCACCTCGCGCCCGGGCTCGAGCCGGCGCTCGACCGTGATGGCCGGCGACGTGAAGCCACCCGCCCCGCGGACGAGCTCGGGCAGCGCGCGGACGGCGCGGGTCGAGGCCGAAACGACGTACGAGAGGGTCGGGTCGGTCGGTGTGGACAGTCCGACGAAGAGCTCGTCGTACTCCGGGGAGGCGTTCATGCCGACCACTCCCCCGCCCGGCGCCTCCACCACGCGGGCGTCGGAGCCGTCCAGCGCGTAGAGCGTGAGCACGGGCTGCGCGTCGACCAGAGTGAGCGTCGCGAGACCGCTCGCCGTACCGCGGACCGCCTGCAGGGTGCCCTCGCCCTCCGGGATCAGGTCGGTGAACTGCCCATCGAGGGAGGCGAGCACGACCCGGCCGCGGGGTGCGTCGCGGTCGGTGCGCACGACGAGTTGATCACCGGACATCCGCACGAACGTGATCTCGTCCGCGAGGTAGTCGACCACCTTGATCGGTTCGCCGATGCCGTCGTCCGACGTGATCGGGAAGACCCACAGCCGGGTCGCCGGGTCGGTGCCCTCGCTGATGTGGACGACGAGATAGCGGTCGTCCTCGGACACCTCGGGCGTGATGAAGATGCGGTCGTTGTCCGGGAAGTCCAGCACCAACTCGTCCGACGCCTGCGGCGTGCCGACCCGGTGCAACATCAACCGGCCGCCCGACAGTGTCTTGGTCTCGGTGCCTTCGCTGCGACCGCTGGCCGGGTAGTGCAGATAGAGGTACGCCGAACTGTCCGGCAACCAGGTCGCCTCGCAGAACTTGGCCTCCGTCACCACGTCGTCGACCGGCGTGCCGGTGGCGATGTCGAGCAGCCGGAACGTGGTCCAGTCGCTGCCGCTCTCGTTGATGCCGTAGGCGAAGTACTTGCCGTCCGGGCTGACCGTGAACGTGCCCAGCGAGTCGGTGCCCGCGGCGGACAGCGTGTTCGGGTCGATCAGCACGCGGCCGTGGTCGACCAGGTCCTCGAGGGTCTCGGCGACGTACACCACGTCCTGCGCCTGGGTGCCGTCGTTGCGGCCGACGAAGTACCAACCGGACTTCTTGACCGGGACGCCGGCCCGCGGCCGGGCCAGGATCGCGGACATCGTGGCCTGAAACCACGCCCGCTCCGGATAGCTGGACAGCTCGGCCTCGGTGAACGCGTTCTGGCGGGCGACCCAGTCCCTGGTCCCGGGCGCGTCGGGGTCCTCCAGCCAGCGGTACGGATCGGCGATTCGATGCCCGTGCAGTGTCTCGACGACATCGTCGCGGCGGGTGTCCGGGTAGGTCATGGGGCCTCCCGGCCTGGACTGAGGAGCGGAGGGAGCGAGGCGACTGGAGTGACGAGGGAAGGCCGGGAGTTCCAGCCCCATGACCCGCCGCGCGGCAGCGTGGCATTCAGCAGAGTCATGCGGACAAACTTAACTGGCAAGTGCAACCTTCAACAGCAGCTCGAAGGTGGGCCGCGGGTCGACCTCGTCGTGGCGTGCGATGCGGTGCAGGATCAAGCCCTCGGAGGCGGCGGCGATCGCCCGGGCGGCAGCCAGCGGATCGGGTGCGCCGAGGCCGGCCAGTGCTGTCACGGCGATGTTCTCCATCACCTCCCGGCCGCGGGACAACCCGGCCCGGATGGCTGGATCGTGGCTGCCTTCCAGGAACAGCACCAGCCGTGCGGTGGTCCGAACCCGGTTGACCCGAGTGAGGTAGTCGAACAGTCCGCACATGATGTCGACGAACTCCTCGGCCGTGGCCGGAGTGAATGCCGTGTCCAGCGCCTGGCCCTCGGTCTCGGTGATCCGGTCGACGACACCGGAGAGCAGGGCCGCGCGGGTGCGGAAGTAGTTCGAGGTCGAGCCCTTCGGCAGTCCGGCCCGCTCGTCGACGCGGGCGTGGGTGAGCGCGCGCAGCCCCTCGGTGCCGAGGAGCTCGATGGCGGCGTCCAGGGCGCGAGCACGCGTCGGCGTCATGCCGTCACTATAGACGTAGTGACTTCGTACTACGTTCGTAGTACCGTCGAGGACATGCTTCCGACACTCGATGGGGTGACCCACACCTACGTCGAGCTGCCTGGACTCCGGATGCATGTGACCGAAGCCGGCAGCGGCGACGCCGTCCTGATGCTCCACGGTTTCACGCAGCACTGGTGGGAGTGGCGCGACGTCATTCCCACCATGGCTCAGCACTACCGTGTGATCTGCCCCGACCTGCGCGGCGCCGGCTGGACCGACGCGCCGCCCGACGGGTACACCGCCGACCAGTTGCTCGGCGACCTGCTCGCGCTGCTGGACGCGCTGGACCTCGACCAGGTGCACCTGATCGCGCACGACTGGTCCGCGATCGTCGCGTACCTGCTGTGCCTGGACCATCCGGAGCGCGTCCGCGACCAGGTGTCGATCGCGATCCCGCCGCCGTACGTCGAGTTCGACGGCGCGATGGTGCGCAGCCTCCTGCGGCACGCCTGGTTCAACTTCATCGTGCCGGTGCCGGGCCTCGGTCCCTGGGCGCTGCGCACGTGGCTGACCCGCCACCTGCTGGCGTCGGTCTCCCGCGGGATCACCGACGAGGACCTGGAGATCTTCACCGAGCGGCTGCGCGAGCCGGCCCGCGCCCGGGCCGGGTCCGCGCTGTACCGGCACTTCATCCAGCCGACCGGCACGCGGATGCTCCGCGGCAAGTACCGGGATCGCCGGCTCCGCACGCCGACCCTGGTGCTGCTCGGCGACGAGGACCCGAACGTGCGGCCCGAGTTCATCCACGGCTACGAGCCGTACGTCGACGACCTGCGGATCCACGAGGTCGCCGGCGCGTCCCACTTCGTCGTGGACGACAGACCTGACGAGGTCGCGCGGCTCGCACTCGAGTTCTTCAAACGTTGAGCGTCGTACCCACCGGCCCCGGTGGGCGGCATCCCGCACAGGCGCCGGGGGCCGGTGGGTACGACGGGCCTCAGCGGGCCGTCTCAACCACCTCTTACCGGGCGGGTTCGATGTCTTTGGACCACAGGACCTTGCCGTAGAGGTCGCGCAGCGACGCGGTGAAGACGCCGGTGCGCGGGTCGATGTCGACGTGGCCGAAGAACTGGTTGCCACCGCTCGGCGGCTGGTTCGGGAAGTCGGCCGCCTTCACGAACTCGACCTTCGGCCCGAACGTCGAGTCCAGCGCGTTCGGCCCGAACGTGCCGGCGTTGATCGGCCCGGCGACCAGCTCCCAGAACGGGTCGAAGTCGGTGAAGGCCGCCCGCGACGGGTCGTAGTGGTGCGCCGCGCAGTAGTGCACGTCCGCGGTCAGCCAGATCGTGTTGCGGAGCTTGCGCCGCTTGAACTGGCTCAGGATCCAGGCGATCTCGTGCTCGCGACCGCCGGGCGCGCCGGTCAGGCCGTTCGCGACCGCCTCGATCTCGGCGCCGTCCGGGACCAGCACGCCGATCGGCATGTCGCTGGCGATCACCTTCCAGGTCGCCTTCGACTTCGCGACCTCCCGGACCAGCCACTCGGCCTGCTCCGCGCCGAGGATCGCGACCTCGCCGGCGACGTCCGGCTTCGGGTTGGTGTCGCGGTAGGTCCGCATGTCCAGGCAGAAGATGTCCAGCAGCGGGCCGTAGCTCACCTTGCGGTAGATCCGGCCCCGCCCTGCGGTGTGGACCATCGGCAGGTACTCCAGGAACGCCTTCCGGGCCCGGGCCGCCAGGACGTCGACCCGCTTCTCGGTGTAGCGCTCGTCGGTGAGGATCTCGCCGGGGTACCAGTTGTTGACCGTCTCGTGGTCGTCCCACTGGCTGACGATCGGCACGTCGGCGTACAGCGCCCGGACGTGCTCGTCGAGCAGGTTGTACTTGTACCGGCCGCGGTACTCGGCCAGCGTCTCGGCGACCTTGGCGACCTCCTCGGTCACCACGTTCCGCCAGATGGTGCCGTCGGCAACCTTCACCTCGGCCGCGATCGGGCCGTCGGCGTAGATGTTGTCCCCGGAGTGCAGGAAGAAGTCCGGCCGGGTGTCGTGCATCGCCTGGTACGCGATCATGCCGCCGAGGTCCGGGTTGATGCCGTAGCCCTGGCCCGCGGTGTCGCCGGTCCAGACGAACGACAGTCCGCGGTTGCGTCCCGGCGTACTGAACGAACCCTCGAGCGACTCGCCACGGCGGCCGCTGGAGTCCTCGAACGCGATCCGGTAGTCGTACCGCTGGCCCGGGCGCAGGCCCTTCAGCGGGAGCTGCGCGGTGAAGTCGTCGTCGGGCCCGGTGACCGGCCCGCGCAACCGGATCGCCCGGTCGAACCGGCCGTGGCTGGTCAGGTCGACGACGAGGCGGGCCCGGCGGTCGGTCCGGGACCAGACGACGGCCGAGTTCTCGGTGACGTCACCGGACATGATCCCGGACGGCAGCGCCGGCCGGTCGCGACGGACGAGGTTCGGCGTCGCGGCGGCGATCTCTGGTACGGCGAGGGTCGCGCCGGCGACGGTGGATGCGGCCAGGAGCTGGCGGCGGCTCAAGTTCATGGTCCGAAGGTGCGCTCCCCCGATGACGGTCAGGTGACAGCCGGGCGAACTGGGACCGAATCAGCCCGCGAGCACCGAAAATGGAGAGAGCGGAGGGAGGAACGGATGAGTCGCGAGCACCGCATCACCGAGGTCTTCATCGAGCTGGCCGACACCCTGGTCGACGAGTTCGACGTGGTCGACTTCCTCCGGACCCTGGCCGAGGTCAGCGTCGAACTGCTGGATGTCGACGCCGCCGGCCTGATGCTGGCCGACCAGAACGGCGTCCTGCGGGTGATGGCGTCCTCGGACGACCAGGTCGAGCTGCTGGAGCTGTTCGAGCTTCAGCAGAACGAGGGTCCGTGCCCGGAGTGTTTCCGGACCGGCGCACCGGTGGTCAACACCGACCTGGCCCGCTGGCCCGAGTTCGCCGCGGCGGCAGCGGCCGGCGGCTACGCATCGGCGCACGCGATCCCGCTCCGCCTTCGCAGGCAGGTGATCGGTGCGCTCAACCTGTTCCGGACCAGTACGGAACAGCTCGGGGCCGAGGACATCGCCCTCGCGCAAGCCCTGTCCGACATCGCCACGATCGGTCTCCTGCACGAGCGGCGGCACCGTGAGCAGCAGCTGCTGGCCGGGCAACTCCATGACGCACTCACGAGCAGGGTCCTGATCGAGCAGGCCAAGGGAATGCTGGCCGAGCGTGCCGGGCTGAGCCCCGCGGCGGCGTTCGCCGCGATGCGCTCGTACGCACGCGAGACCGGTCAGAAGCTGAGCGTCGTGGCACACGGTGTGCTCGACGGCTCGCTGGACACCTCCGCGCTGCCGACCCGGTAGTTCGTCGCCTTGCGTGTGTGGGCCGGCCGTGGTTCCGTTGAAGTACCAGCCACTTTCGTGGCGCTGCCCCAGACCCGGTAGCCCATCGACGATGCACCGGACCGGGGCGCTCTCATGTCACAGCTTGTCGCGGACGACCATCCGCAGCGGCCGCAACAGCGGTACACGAACCTCTACACCGACCTTGCCCGGACAGTGCGTGAGCTGGGACTGCTCCGACGCCGTCGCCTGTACTACTGGATCCGCATCAGCCTGGTGCTCGCAGCCTTCGCGGCCGTCTGGGTCGGTATCGGCCTGCTCGGCAACTCCTGGCTACAGCTGCTCATGGCCGGCGCGCTGGCTCTGGTCCTCACCCAGGTGGCCTTCCTCAGCCACGACAGCGCACACCGGCAGATCTTCGACTCCGCGGCCTGGAACGACTGGACCGCACGCCTGCTCGGTGGCGGACTGATCGGGATGAGTTCCAGCTGGTGGCACTCCAAGCACAGCCGCCACCACCAGGCGCCGAACCAGGTCGACCGCGATCCCGACATCGGCGCCGGCGTCGTGGCCTTCACTCCGGAGCGCTTCGCGCAACGCCGCGGCCTGAGCGGCTGGCTCACCCGTCGCCAGGGCTGGCTGTTCTTCCCACTGCTCACCCTCGAAGGCCTCAACCTGTACGTCTCCAGCCTGCGTCATCTGCTCCGCCGGTCGGCGAGCCGGGTCGAACGGATCGAGGCCGCGATCGTGCTGTCCCGGCTGGGCGCCTACCTGGCGGTGTTGCTGATCCTGCTGCCGATCGGCAAGGCCGGCGCCTTCCTCGGGCTGCAGCTGGCGGTCTTCGGAGTCTGTCTCGGCGGCGCGTTCGCGCCCAACCACAAGGGGATGCCGCTGGTGCCCGCCACGATGAAGCTCGACTTCCTGCGCCGCCAGGTGCTGATGTCGCGCAACATCCGCGGCGGCGTGCTGGTGGACTTCGCGCTCGGCGGCCTCAACTACCAGATCGAGCACCACCTCTTCCCGAGCATGCCCAGGCCGACCCTCAAACAGGTCCAGCCGATCGTGCGCGAGTACTGCGCCGAGCACGACGTGCCGTACACCGAGGTCGGCCTGTTCACGTCGTACGGGATCGTCGTCGGCTACCTGAACAACGTCGGCCTGCGGGCCCGCGACCCGTTCCAGTGCCCGCTCGTCGAGGCCTACCGGAAGTGACGCTCAGCGGGGCGGGATCTCGCCCGACCCGCGGATCGTGAGCTTCACCGGAACCCGGACCGTGCGGCCCGGCCGGTGGGGCTCCGGGAGGCGCTCGGTCATCAGCTGGATCGCCGTACGGGCCATCACGTCCGCCGACTGCGCGACCGCGGTCAGGCCGGGGCTGAGCAGGTCGCCGAGCGCGAGGTCGTCGAAGGACACCAGGGCGACCTGGTCCCGGCGGCCCGCGAGTCCGCGGAGCACCTCGGCCGTGGTCATGTTGTTCGCCGACAGCAACGCGGTGGCCGGCTCGGAACGGTCGAGTACGGCGGACAGCGTGATGCCGATGCCCTCGGTCGTCGGCTCGGACAGGTGGACCAGGTCCTCGTCCACCTCGATCCCGTGCCGGGCCATCGCGGCTCGGTAGGCGACCACCCGTTCGCGGGCGGTGAAGATCCGCTCGTCGTCACCGAGGTAGGCGATCCGCCGGTGGCCCTGCCGGACCAGGTGGTCGATCGCCTGGTCGATCCCGCCGGCGTTGTCGGCCAGGACGGCGTCCGCCTCGATGCCGTGCGCCGGCCGGTCGATCGTGACGACCGCCATGCCGGCGTCGACGTGCGGCGCGAGGTACTCCTGGGTCTCGCCGATCGGCGCCATGATCAGCGCGTCCGGCCGGCGGGCGACGAACTCGAGGCAGACGTCGCGCTCCCGGTCCGGGTCCTCGTCGGTCAGGCCGATCATCACCACCGAGCCGGACGACCGGGCCCAGAGCTCGACCGCGCGGCCCAGGGACGCGAAGAACGGGTCGCCGATGTCGCGGATGACCACCGCGATCGTCCCGGTCTTGCCGCGGCGCAGCATCCGGGCGCTCTCGTTCGGGGTGTAGTTGAGCTCCTTGATCGCGGCCTGGACCTTGGCGGTCAGCTCCGGGCTGACGTTCGGCTCCTCGTTCACCACCCGGGAGACGGTCTTCAGCGCGACACCGGCCCGGGCCGCGACCTCCTTCATCGTGGGCCGGCGCTGGCCCGTCCCGTTCACTCCGCTGATCGTCATCGCCGGCCCTCTCCCCAGTTGTCCCGTTAGCTCTCGACGACGACCGGGATGATCATCGGGCGCCGGCGGTGGGTGTCGCTGACCCACTTGCCGACCACCCGGCGGATCACCTGCTGCAGCTGGTACATGTCGTCCACACCGCTGCCGATCGCCTTCTCGATCTCCGCCTCGATCTTCGGCTTCAGGTCGTCGAAGACAGTGTCGTCCTCGGCGAACCCGCGCGCCTGGATCTCCGGCCCGGCCGTCAGTTTGCCGGTGACCGAGTCCATCACGGCGATGACCGAGATGAAACCCTCGTCGCCGAGAATCCGGCGGTCCTTCAGCGAGGTCTCGGTGATGTCGCCGACCGTCGACCCGTCGACGAACACGTACCCGCAGTCCACCTTGCCGGCCACCACGGCCTTGCGGTCGATCAGGTCGACCACCACGCCGTCCTCGACGACGACGACGTTCTGCGCCGGCACCCCGGTCTGGATCGCCAGGTCCGCGTTCGCGTGCAGGTGCCGGATCTCGCCGTGCACCGGCATCACGTTGCGCGGCTTCACGATGTTGTAGCAGTACAGCAGCTCGCCCGCGCTGGCGTGACCGGACACGTGCACCAGCGCGTTGCCCTTGTGGACCACGTTCGCGCCGTGCCGGGTCAGGCCGTTGATCACCCGGTACACCGAGTTCTCGTTGCCCGGGATCAGCGACGACGCGAGTACGACGGTGTCGCCCGGCTGGATCTGGACGACGTGGTGGTCGTTCGCGGCGATCCGGGACAGCGCCGACATCGGCTCGCCCTGCGAACCGGTCGAGACCAGTACCACCTGCTCCGGCGGGTAGTTGTCCAGCTCGCGCATGTCGATCAGGGTGTCGCCGGGCACGTTCAGGAAGCCGAGGTCGCGGGCCACGCCCATGTTGCGGACCATCGAGCGGCCGACGTACGCGACCTTGCGGCGGTGCTTCACGGCCGCGTCCATCACCTGCTGGACCCGGTGCACGTGCGAGGCGAAGCAGGCGACGATGATGCGCTGGTTCTTCGCCTTGGTGAACACACCGTCCAGCACCGGCGCGATGTCGCGCTCGTGGGTGGTGAAGCCGGGCACCTCGGAGTTGGTCGAGTCGACGCAGAACAGGTCCACGCCCTCCTCACCCAGCCGGGCGAACGCGCGCAGGTCGGTGATCCGGTTGTCCAGCGGCAACTGGTCCATCTTGAAGTCGCCGGTGTGCAGCACCAGGCCGGCCGGCGTCTTGATCGCCACCGCGAGCGCGTCCGGGATCGAGTGGTTCACGGCGATGAACTCGCAGACGAACGGGCCGATCTGGAGCGACTCGCCCTCGACCACGGTCTGCTGCGGCACGTTGCGGTGCCGGTGCTCCTTCAGCTTGCCCTCGAGCAGCGCGAGCGTGAGCTGCGACCCGATCACCGGGATGTCGCCTCGCTCGCGCAGCAGGTAGGGCAGGCCGCCGATGTGGTCCTCGTGGCCGTGCGTCAGCACCACGGCGACGATGTCGTCGAGGCGGTCCCGGATCGGCTGGAAGTCCGGCAGGATCAGGTCCACGCCGGGCTGGTTCTCGTCGGGGAACAGCACTCCGCAGTCGACGATCAGCAGCTTGCCGTCGTACTCGAAGACCGTCATATTCCGGCCGACCTCACCGAGGCCGCCGAGCGGGATCACCCGCAAAGCGCCCGGGGCGAGGGGCCCGGGCGCGTCGAGATCTGGATGGGGATGGCTCATGCAATCAGTCCTGCCGTCTTGAGGTCGGTGGTGAGCCAGTCCACTTGCTCGGCGGTCGCCTCAATCAACGGCGACCGGAGTGTCGCGTGCTCGATGACGCCGGCCAGCTTGAGCGCGGCCTTCACCATGATGGCGCCCTGGGTCCTGGTCATGATCGCTTCGACGGCGGGCACCACCCGTCGGTCGATCTCTCGTGCGGTGGCGAGGTCGCCGGCCACCACGGCGTCGATCAGTTGCCGGTACTCCGGACTCGCGACGTGCGCGACGACACTGGCGATGCCGACCGCGCCGATCGCGAGCGAGGCGAGATTCAGCTCGTCGGCACCGCAGTAGTAGAACAGATCGGTGTTCGCCAGCACCTTGGTGGTCCCGGCGATGTCGCCCTTGGCGTCCTTCACCGCGACGATCCGCGGGTGCTCGGCGAGCGCGATCAGGGTGTCGGTCCTGACCTCGACGCCGGCCCGGCCGGGGATGTCGTAGACCATGTTCGGCAGGCCGGTGGCGTCGGCGACCGCGGTGAAGTGCGCGCGCAGCCCGTCCTGCGGAGGCTTGTTGTAGTACGGCGTGACGACCAGCAGACCGTGCACCCCGGCGGCCTCGGCCTGCTTGGCGCACTCGATCGTGTGCGCGGTGTCGTTGGTGCCGACGCCGGCGACCACCTTGGCCCGGTCGCCGACCGCGTCCAGCACCGCCTTCAGCAGCTGGACCTTCTCCCGGTCTGAGGTCGTCGGGGCCTCACCGGTCGTCCCGTTGACGATCAGCGCGTCGTTCCCGCGGTCGACGAGGTACTTCGCCACCTTCTGCGCCGCGTCGAGATCGAGCGAGCCGTCGGGCCGGAACGGGGTGATCATCGCCGTCGTCAGGCGGCCGAACGGCAGCGCCTCTGCGGCAGCAGTTGTGGCTGGGGACATGGGGCTCAGGTTACCGCTCCGAAGCCGCTGAGAAATGAGTAGGCCTGATGGCTGTCCGCTCGGGGGTCCGGGCAGCCACCAGGCTCACTCGTCCTATCGGGCCGGGCCCGGTAGGCGTTACAGCTTCCCGCAAAAAAGTCCGGAAAAAATTCTGTGAACACTCTCCGTCACACCACGGTTGCTGAGTGTCAGGGTCTGGTGACTTTCCGGACCGCTAGTCTCTCCGCGTGTCCACTGTCACTCCCGCGCAGCGATCGCTGATGACCACGGCCGCCGCCATGCTCGCCGCGATCCCGATGATCACCCTGACCCTGTGGTTCGTGCTGGCCGTCGACGGGATCGGTGACTTCCCGCCGACCTGGGCGCCGTCGTTCGTGCTGCTGGCCGCGGCGCTTGCTTATGCGTTCTGCGAGCTCATCGGTTTCCGGACCAGCCCGCTGGAGATCAGCGACCGGTCGCGGGCCGAGGTCGCGACGGAGTCGTGGCAGCGATTCACGGCGTCGACCTTCGTCCGGTTCGCGGTGTGTGAGGCGGTCTTCCTGATCTCGATCCCGCTCGCGTTCGTCGTCGACAGCTTCTATCTCGTGCTGATCGGGGCTGCCCTCGCGATCCCGCTGTTCCTGTGGGAGGTGTGGCCGGGCTTGCGCAACCAGCAGCGGTTCGCCGCCGCACTCGAGTCCGGCGGCGTGTCGTCGTACCTGACCGAGGTCTAGCGGCCGGCGATCCAGATCGAGGTTGCGGTGAAGAGGCGCTCCACTGCCTGCAGGGCGCCGGGCAGGAGGAGCACGGCGGCACCGAGCAGGAGCGGTACGACGATCAGGCGCTCGAACCAGCCGTTGGTGCGGAAGCGGAGCGGGCGTGGGAGGCGGATCTCGTACCAGGTCTCGCCGCGGATCGGCAGCGGCCACAGCCACGGGCAGCCGGAGCGGGTGAGGCTGTCGCCGAGACAGTGAACGAACATGCCCAGGGCGACGGCGACTCCGATCCAGCCGCCGATGCCGGTGAGGCCGGCTTGGATGGCGTCCGCGGTGGTTGTGCCGGGTAACGCCGTACCGGCCACGGACCAGGCGGTGGCGCCGAGCACGAGGACGATCAGCCAGTCACCCAGTACGTCGGCCGCGAGCAGCAGACCGGTGACGGCCACCGCGAGGACAGCCCACTTGCCGCGGTCGCCGGCGCTGGCCGCGAGCATGCCGAGCAGGATCGCGGCGACGAGCGTGTGGGTCGCGTGGCGGTGCTTGCCGGTGCTGTCCTCGTCGCGCGGGCCCTTGGTGAGGTTGTAGAGCACGCCTGAGAAGGCACGAACCGCCTCGGACACGAGCCGCGTCACCGGACCGACCAGCCGGGACGCCCGCGCCCCCGGGTGATCCAGATCCGGCACCAGCGCGCACCCAGCGGTCGCCGCCGCGAACGGCACCACCTCCGCCACCGTCGTCAACCCGACCAACGGCGCGACCACCAACCCCGCACACCACCCCGACAAAGCATGCGACCGCCCCATCATCCGGGCCCCACTCCCCTCACTCGGCGAGCCCCCATCCTCCCAACCCCAACCCCATCCGCCTCATCAGCCACGCTGATCCCCTCCAACCACAACCCCTCGCTTCGCTCGAGGGCTGGAACAAGGAGCCACCCGCCCGCCGACGCAGCGGGGCCAGCGGCGACTCGCTTTGCATAATCATGCAGGAGAGTGCATACTTTTTCTGTGTCCAAGGTTCTTACGTCTTTGCCTGTTGGTGAACGGGTCGGCATCGCCTTCTCCGGCGGTCTCGACACGTCGGTCGCGGTCGCGTGGATGCGGGACAAGGGAGCGATCCCCTGCACCTACACGGCCGATCTCGGTCAGTACGACGAGCCCGACATCGCCTCCGTCCCGGGTCGCGCCACGGCGTACGGCGCCGAGATCACCCGCCTGGTCGACTGCCGCGCGGCGCTGGTCGAGGAGGGCCTGGCCGCGCTGGCCTGCGGCGCCTTCCACATCCGGTCCGCCGGGCGGACGTACTTCAACACCACCCCGATCGGGCGGGCGGTGACCGGGACGCTGCTGGTCCGGGCGATGCTCGACGACGACGTCCAGATCTGGGGCGACGGCTCGACCTTCAAGGGCAACGACATCGAGCGGTTCTACCGCTACGGCCTGCTGGCGAACCCGCAGCTGCGGATCTACAAGCCGTGGCTGGACGCGGAGTTCGTGCACGAGCTCGGCGGCCGCAAGGAGATGTCCGAGTGGCTGGTCGCGCACGGCCTGCCGTACCGGGACAGCACCGAGAAGGCCTACTCCACCGACGCGAACATCTGGGGCGCCACCCACGAGGCGAAGACGCTCGAGCACCTCGACACCGGGATCGAGACCGTCGACCCGATCATGGGCGTGCAGCACTGGGACCCGGCGGTCGTGATCGAGGCCGAGGACGTGACGATCGGCTTCGAGCAGGGCCGGCCGGTGACGATCAACGGCAAGGAGTTCGGCTCCGCGGTCGACCTGGTGCTGGAGGCCAACGCGATCGGTGGCCGGCACGGCATGGGCATGTCGGACCAGATCGAGAACCGGGTGATCGAGGCCAAGAGCCGGGGTATCTACGAGGCTCCCGGGATGGCGTTGCTGCACGCGGCGTACGAACGGCTCGTCAACGCGATCCACAACGAGGACACGCTGGCGAACTACCACAACGAGGGCCGGCGGCTCGGCCGGCTGATGTACGAAGGCCGCTGGCTGGACCCGCAGTCGCTGATGCTGCGGGAGTCCCTGCAGCGCTGGGTCGGTACGGCGGTGACCGGTCAGGTCACGCTGCGGCTCCGGCGGGGTGAGGACTACTCGATCCTCGACACCACCGGTCCGGCGCTCAGCTACCACCCGGACAAGCTGTCGATGGAGCGGATCGTGGACTCGGCGTTCGGCCCGGTCGACCGGATCGGTCAGCTGACCATGCGGAACCTGGACATCGCCGACTCCCGCTCGAAGCTGGAGCAGTACGCGGGCCTCGGCATGTTCGGCTCCACCAACCCGGCGCTGGCCTCGTCCACCGACCTCATCGGACCGATGCCCACCGGCGGCGCCGAAGCGATCGCCTCCCGGGGCGAAGCCACCGAAGAGGACGAGCTCCTGGACCGCGCCGCGATGGAGTCCGGCACCGACTGACCCGACACCCGCAAACAGCCAACCTCATCAGGTGGGGTTGGCTGTTTGTCGTGGTCAGGCGTCGAAGTCGAGGGTGACTGCGGGGGTGGTGGGGTGGGACTGGCAGGTCAGGACGTAGCCGGCCCGGATCTCGTCGGGTTCCAAGGCCCAGTTGGTGTCCATCCGGACGGAGCCTTCGAGGACCTTGGCTCGGCAGGTGCCGCAGACGCCGCCCTTGCAGGCGAAGGGTGCGTCGGAGCGTACGGCGAGGGTGGCGTCGAGGACCGGCTTGGAGTGTTCGGCCAGAGCAAAGGTCGAGCGGCGGCCGTCGAGGATGACGGTGACCTGGGCTGCGTCCTCGTCGACGGGAGCCTCCTCGACGGGAGCCGCCGGGGCCTCGTCGCCTACGTGGAAGAGCTCGGCGTGGACGTGCTCGCGCGGAACGCCTTGGTTCAGCAGCAGGTCCTGGGCGCCGACAACCATCGCGTACGGGCCGCAGAGGAACCACTCGTCGACGGTCCCGATCGGCAGGATCGTCTTGAACATCCGCTCCAGCCGCTCGGCGTCGATGCGGCCGCTGAACAGCTCCACCTCCGTCGACTCCCGCGACAGCACGTGCACCAGGTGGAACCGCTCGGCGTACCGGTCCTTCAGATCGGCCAGGTCGTCGGCGAACATCACCGACCCCGCGGTCCGGTTCCCGTAGAGCAGCGTGACCCGGCTGGCCGGCTCCACGGACAGGATCGTCGCCACCAGCGACAGCACCGGCGTGATCCCGCTGCCCGCGGCAACGAACGCGTAGTGCTTCGCGTTCGCCGGATCGAACGTCGTACCGAACCGTCCGAGCGGTGTCATCACCTCGAGCTCATCGCCGACCTGCAGCTCGTTGGCGGCGTACGCCGAGAACTCGCCACCCGGGATCCGCTTGACCCCGATCCGCAGCACACCGGACCCGGCCGGCGAGCAGATCGAGTAGCTGCGCCGCACGTCTTCACCGGTACGGCGGATCGTCAGATGCTGTCCCGCGGTGAAGTCGTACTCGTCCACCAACTCCGCCGGCACCGCGAACGTGATCGCCACCGAGTCGTCGGTGATCGCCTCGATCGCCGCCACCTTCAACGGGTGGAAGACAGCGCGCCGCCGGGGCGCCACAGTCGTCATCTAGATCGCCTTGAAGTGGTCGAAGGGCTCCCGGCAGCTGTTGCACCGCCAGAGGGACTTGCAGGACGTGGAGCCGAAGCGGCTGAGCTCGGTGGTGTCGGGCGACCCGCACAACGGGCACCGGATAGTCAATGACAGCGCAACCGGGCCGCCGACAGCACGGTGACCGGTCGGCGGGGCGATCCCGTACTCGACCAGCTTCGCCTTCCCGGCGTCACTCATCCAGTCGGTCGTCCAAGCAGGCGACAGCACGGTCTCGACCCGCCCGCCGACCCCCAGATGGTCAAGCGTCAGCTCGACCTCGTGCCGGATCAGGTCCATCGCCGGACACCCGGAGTACGTCGGGGTGATCGTCACCACCACCTCGTCACCCTCATGCCGCACCCCACGCAGCACGCCGAGATCCGCGATCGTCAGCACCGGCACCTCAGGATCAGCGACCTCACCAACAGCCTCGAGGATCGCCGCGTCCGTCACCATGTCGCGCCCGGATGCGACCGCGCCACATGCTGCAGCTCAGCCAGCAGATACCCCAGATGCTCCGTATGCCGACCAGCGCGACCGCCCGTGTGCTGGTACGACGCCGCCGGCCGAGCACACGTCGACTCGTCGATCACCGCAAACACCCGGCGCTCCCACTCATCCCGGACCGTCGACGGTTCGACCGCGACCGGCAGGCGCCGTACGAGCTCGTCGGACTCGAACATCTCCGCGGTGTAAGGCCAGAACGCCTCCAACCCGGCCTGCATCCGACGGTGACTCTCCTCGGTCCCATCGCCGAGCCGCAGCACCCACTGCGTCGCATGGTCGACGTGATAAGCGACCTCCTTGACCGCCTTGCCCGCCACCCCCGACAGCATTTCGTCGGAGCACTCGAGCAGCTCTTCGTAGACCAGATGCTGGTACGTCGCGAAGTACAGCAATCGCGCCATCGCCCGCGCGAAGTCGCCGTTCGGCAGCTCGCACAGCTGAAGGTTGAGGAAGTCGCGCTCGTCCCGGAAGTACGCGAGGTCGTCCTCCGTCCGCCCCTCCCCCTCGACCTCGCCGGCGTACTGCAGCAGCGACCGGGCCTGGCCGAGCTGGTCGAGGCCGATGTTGCCCAGGGCAACGTCCTCCTCGAGCTGCGGGGCGGCCGCGATCCACTCGGCGGTGCGCTGCGCGGAGATCAGCGCGTCGTCGCCGAGCCGGAGCGTGTAGACGAAAAGGTCGTTCACAGGTGCTCTACGCCTTCCGGGACCTGGTAGAAGGTCGGGTGCCGGTACACCTTGTCGCCGGCCGGGTCGAAGAACTCGTCCTTCTCGTCCGGGCTCGACGCGGTGATGTCGGCCGCCCGCACGACCCAGATCGACACGCCTTCCTGGCGCCGGGTGTAGACGTCCCGGGCGTTGCGCAGCGCCATCGTCGCGTCCGGCGCGTGCAGGCTGCCGACGTGCGTGTGCGAGAGCCCGCGCCGGGACCGCACGAAGACCTCCCACAGCGGTTCGATGCTCATGCCGCACTCTCCTGACGAGCAGCCTTCTTCGCCGCGTACGCCGCCGCGGCTTCACGGACCCACGCGCCGTCCTCGTGCGCCTTCACGCGGTGCGCAAGCCGCTGCTGGTTGCACGGCCCGTTGCCCTTCACCACTTCGTACAGCTCGGTGTAGTCCGGCTCGCTGAAGCGATAGTGTCCGGTCTCCTCGTCGTACGACAGGCCGTCGTCCGGCACGCGCAGCCCGAGCACGTCGGCCTGCGGGACGGTCATGTCGACGAAGCGCTGGCGCAGCTCGTCGTTGCTGTGCCGCTTGATCCCCCACGCCATCGACTGCTCGGAGTGCGTGGACGCGGAGTCCGGCGGACCGAACATCATCAGCGACGGCCACCACCAGCGGTCGAGCGCGTCCTGGGCCATCGCCTTCTGCGCCTCGGTGCCGTTGCACAGCGTGTGCAGGATCTCGAACCCCTGCCGCTGGTGGAAGGACTCCTCCTTGCAGACCCGGACCATCGCCCGCGCGTACGGCCCGTAGGAGCAGCGGCAGAGCGGGACCTGGTTGACGATCGCGGCGCCGTCGACCAGCCAGCCGATCGCGCCGATGTCGGCCCAGGTCAGCGACGGGTAGTTGAAGATGCTGGAGTATTTCTGCTTCCCGCTGTGCAGCAGGTCGAGCAGGTCGGCCCGGTCCACGCCGAGGGTCTCGGCGGCGGCGTACAGGTAGAGCCCGTGGCCGGCCTCGTCCTGCACCTTGGCCATCAGGATCGCCTTGCGGCGCAGCGACGGCGCGCGACTGATCCAGTTGCCCTCCGGCTGCATGCCGATGATCTCGGAGTGCGCGTGCTGCGCGATCTGCCGGATCAGGGTCTTGCGGTACCCCTCCGGCATCGCGTCCCGCGGCTCGATCCGGCCGTCGGCGTCGATGGTCGCCTGGAAGCTGTCGTCCATGCCGCCAGCATAGCCGAGTTGTGACACTTTCTGTCCAGATCAGCGAAGAAGTGTCACAAAGCCGGACGGTGGCACGGCCGAGACCCTGCTGCGGAAGCTCGTGTACTGACTTGCGAGGATGGCGGGTATGAGTGACTTCGGCGTCCCGGAACCCGCCAACCTCTCCGACCTGTCCAGCACGGGCGAGAGCCCGGTCGCGGAGACGAGTGTGCGGCTGGCGCTTCCGGCCGAGGCGAACGAGATCGGCGAGATCCAGGTCGCGTCCTGGCGGGCGTCGTACGCCGGCTTGCTGCCGGTCGACGTACTCGCCGATCTCAACCCGGCGCAGTTCGCCGCTCAGTGGCGAGCTGCGCTGATCGCTCCCGGTGAGGCCCGCAACCGGGTGATGGTCGCACTGGCCGGCCGGACGCTCGTCGGGTTCGCCGCGATCACGCCGTCGGACGACCCGGACGCCGATCCGCAGCGGGACGCGTTGATCGCCGAGCTCGCGGTCAAGCCGGAGGCCACCCGGGCCGGCCACGGTTCGCGGCTGCTGAACGCGGTCGTCGACACGGTCCGCGCCGACGGGTTCGGCCGGGTCACCGTGTGGGTCAACTCGACCGACGACGTTCTTCGGGCGTTCTACACCGAGGCCGGCTGGGCTCCGGACGGCGCCCACCGCGAGCTGGATTTGTACGGCGACGAGTCCGTCCGGATCAAGCAGATCCGGCTGCACACGGACCCCGGCACCGCCGACTGAGAGGTCAGCCGACTGACCGCAGGGCGAACCGCCGGCGGTACTCGCTCGGGGTCAGCCCGGTGGTGCGTTTCAGCTGGAGCCGGAGGTTGGCCGCCGTACCCAGGCCGCAGTTCCGGGCGATCGTCTCCAGCCTGACCTCGCCGCGTTCCAGGACCCGGCAGGCCATCGCCACCCGCTCTCCCGTCAACCAGGCCAGCGGGGTCGTCCCCAGCTCAGCCTGGAAGCGCCGATGCAGGGTCGCCTGGCTCACGGCTGCATGCGCTGCGATGTCCGCGACCGTCAGCGGGCTGCCGAGTCGCGCCCGCACCCACTCGAGCAGAGGGGCCAGCGAGGTGTCCGCCACCACCGGCACCGGCTGGTCGATGAACTGCCGCTGCCCGCCGTCGCGATGCGCGGTGAACACCAGCCGCCGGCTGACCGCATTCGCGACCTCGGCGCCGTGATCGCGCCGGATCAGGTGCAGTCCGAGGTCGAGGGCCGCCGCACTCCCGGCCGCGGTCAGAACGTTGCCGTCGTCAACGAACAGGACGTCCGGCAGCAACTCCACCTGCGGATGCAGGCGCCGGAACGTCCGAGCCCACCGCCAGTGCGTCGTCGCCCGCCGCCCATCCAGCACGCCGGCGGCGGCCAACGTGAACGCCCCGGTGCAGAAGCTCACCAACCGCGCTCCCCGCTGCTCGGCTCGGCGTACGGCGTCCAGTACGGCGGGCGACGGCGGCGTCTCGGGATCGGGACGGTTCGGCACGATCAGCGTGTCCGCCCGATCCGCCTCGTCGAGTCCGGCGACCCCGGTCAGCGTGAAGAAGCCGGAGTGCATCCGCACCGCCGGCTCCGCCGTACACAGGCTGAACTCGTACCAGTCCCGGCCGAGCTCCGGCCGGCGCAGCCCGAACAGCTCGGTCGCGACCCCGAGCTCGAACGGGTTCGACCCGTGGTCGACGATTACGACCACCCGATGCGAGGATCCTTGCGGCATCTGCCATTTCTAGCACTCACGGTCGGGCTACGCACGCGGCGAGACTGGGCGGCATGAGCAACGAACCAGTCGACCTGCGCGGAGTCCTGAAGACCTTCGACGACCTCTGGAGCCCGCGGATCGCCGCGCGGATCAACGACTACGACGTCCGGGTCACGAAGGTGGCGGGCTCGTACATCTGGCACGTCCACGAGACCACCGACGAATTCTTCCTCGTCCTCGACGGCGAGCTGAGCATCGCGGTACGCGACCCGGACGAGCGGGTGGTCTCCCTCGCACCCGGGCAGGTCTTCGTCGTGCCGCGCGGCGTCTACCACCGCCCGTTCTCCGACGGCGGCGCCTCCATCGTCGTCATCGAACCCGAAGGCACCCCCACCACCGGCGACCACCACGACCCGATCCCCGCCCACATCCAAACCCACACCGGCCTCGATCTCTAACGCAGCCACCCGTGTGTGGTCACCGGGCGCGGTAGAGGTCGCGGAGGAGGCAGAGTTCGGCGCCGTGGTGGATGGTTTCGCGGTTGAGGTGTGTGATCAGGGCGAGCATGGTGTCTTCGGCGTAGAAGGAGCCTTTGGGGCCGAGGGGCTGGCTCAGCTCCTGCTCGGAGAGGGCGCGGATCGAGTCGTTCCAGCGGTGGTACCAGTGGTCGAGGAAGGCCAGGCCGTCGGCCGCCGTGCCGGGGAGGTCGGTGGGCATGTGCCGGGAGTCGAACATGTCCGCGTCGTCCGGCACGCTGCCGTCGCCGAAGAACGCGCTCGTCCGGGTCGCGAAGCAGCCGACGCCGATGTGTACGAGTCGCCACGCGATCGTGGTTACCGGCGGCGGGTCCGGCACCGGGTCCTCGTGGTCGACCACGAACCGGCCGTCCGCGTCCGGGCGCACCGACCAGGCCGGAGAGGCCGGCTCCCACAGGTACTCGTCGTCCGTCAGCCCCTGAAGCCGCGGCCACAGGTGCATGTCCCAGTAGAACTCCAGCTGCCCGATCACCAAGTCACCACAGTCCATGCGACGACGGTAGAAGGGTGCACCGACATACCACGGGCCTGATCGGCGACGGGCCGGGGGTGGTGCTCGACCGTTCCATCAAGGCATGACAGATTGTCACGGTCCGATCACGCATGGCCACCCGCTGGAGTCTGCATGAAGTACCTACCCCTGGCCGTCGGCCTAGGGCTGTCCGCTGCTGCTGTTCTCGTCGTCCCGGGGTCCGGGGCGACTGCCTCGATGGACCAGGCGACTGTCGTCGACCGGGCACATCCGGTGGCGAATCGGTATCTCAAGCAGACACCGGCATGGAAGCAGTGCGGCGACAAGGAGTACCGGACGTACTGCGCGAAGATCACCGTCCCCCGCGACTGGGCCAACCAGCACTCGGGCAACGACATCCAGATCGCGGTCAGCAAGGTCGCGCCGCTGAAGGGGAAGCCGAGCCGTGTGGTGTTCGGCAACCCGGGTGGACCGGGTGGCGCCGGCCTCGGCATGGCGCCGTACCTGGCCAGCCAGGCGCCGCTGGCGAAGGACCACCTCGCGGTCGGGTTCGACCCGCGCGGCACCGGTGACAGCACCAACGTGACCTGTGAGGGTGCGCCCGGCTACACGATGGACGCGCGCGACCGCGACCCGTGGAACCTCGACCTGATCGCGGAGGCGTCGCGGCTGAGCCAGCCGTACTGCGACCGCCAGTCCCGCGGCCTCCTCCCGTACGTGAACACCGCGCAGACCGTGCAGGACATGGACCTGATCCGCCGGCTGCTCGGCTTCGACAAGATCGACTTCGTCGGGTACTCCGGCGGCACCTGGATGGGCGCGTACTACCAGACCTACTTCCCACAGCACGTCGGCCGCTTCGTGCTGGACTCGAACACCGACTTCACCCAGCCGTGGATCACCACGTTCGTCGCCCAGCCGGAGGCGTTCGAGCGCCGGTTCCGCGAGGACTTCGCGACCTGGGCGGCGAAGTACGACAGCGAGCTGCACCTCGGCACGTCGCCACGCTTGGTGATCAGGACCTACGAGCGGCTCCGGGCGGCGCTGAAAAAGCAGCCGGTGGTCGAGGAGTTCCTGGACGGGTCGATCAAGATCACCTACGACCAGAACACCCTCGACCAGATCGTGTCCGGGGATATGTACACGAAGGTCGACTTTTATTCACTGGCCGTCGACCTGGCATTTCTCCGCGACCTTTCCGCGGCCCAGACCAAGGGCGGCCCGCGCGCTGCGCAGCGCAAGGTCGACGCACTGTCAGCGGCCCGGCAGCAGCAGCTCGTACGGCGCGCCTCCCGCGACACCGTCGGCCTGCGCCCGCTCGGCCGGATCGTCGGCGAGGACGCCGAGGACGCGACCTTCACGGCGGTCACCTGCAACGACACCCCCTGGCCGCAGGGCCGCGAGTACGGCGACCAGCTGGCCGGCCGCCTGGGCCCGAAGTACCCACTGCTCGGCTGGGGACTGAACGAGAACCCGTGCTTCTACTGGAACCGCCCGAACCTGACCATGCCACTGCCCACCGGCAAAGGCTTGCCGACAACGCTGATGGTGCAGTCGGCACACGACCCGGCGACCAGCTACTCGCTCGCGGTGTCGGCGCACAGCCGGTACGCCGGTTCGCGCCTCGTCACCGTCAGCCGGGAGGGCGACCACGGCGTCTACGGCGGCGTGAACCAGTGCGCCGACAAGATCGTCAACACGTTCCTCACCACCGGCAAGGCGCCGGCCAAGGACGTCACCTGCGTCGGCGAGGGCATCCCGGCGCCGTCGACGCCACCGCCGGGCCTCGACGAGTACGGCGCCGCATACGGTCACACTCCGTTGCGCCGGATCGCCGGCTTCACCAAAGCCGTGTCCGGATATTTGCATTGACGCTACTGAATTCGGCGAAGTGCCCGAACGGGCAGGAAAATCGCACGATTTCAGCCGAAATCCCCTACGGACCGGAATTTCGTGATCACCGTCGGCGAAATCCCCGCGGGGGTTTCGTTGTCAGGACATATTTGTCAGGGCGATGTCAGGGTTCCGTCCCTGTGCGACTCAGCGTGATTTCGACAACCTTGAGTCAGCGCGGAGGAACCGGCCGTCGACTGGGAGGGCTCGACGAGAGGTGACATCGCCGACGTGGCTTCGGCCGGCTGTGAGGTGGGGGGACTGCCTGGGGGGTCAGACAGGGACACAGCCGGCCGGGTCCGTCACACGGATCCCGCGCTCACAGATCCCTCGCGGGGTACCGTCGATCCCCCAGGTCGTGGTGCTCCGCGAGGCAACCATCCGATCAGCAGACCTGGTGGACTGCTGATCGGTTTTCTTTGCCGGCACGTCCGTCAGAGTCGCCCGGTGCGGTTCGGGTTCGAGCTGGACGGAGCGGGCGGGTATCCGTCGGCCACGGCGACCAGTGGTGCGGCTCGCCCGGCCGACCAGGCTGTTCGGAAGGCCCGGCGATCCAGCGACTGCTCGATCGCGCTCCGGGTCGCCAGGTAGTCGGCCTTCTCGATCTCCGGCACCGGCGCTCCGATGACCTCACGCACCCCGTCCGCGGCTCCGAGCAGGAACGCGGCGTACTCGCTTCTCCCCCGCTGCTGCGCGACCGTCGCCAGCTCCTCGAGGACACTCGCCGACCGCCACCGGTCGCCCAGATCGCGATGCTCCGCAAGGCTCTCGTCCAGCAGGTGTACGGCGCGCTCCGTCAGACCACGACGTCGTTCGACGATGCCCAACTGGTTCAGCGACCAGGCAACACCTTCGCGGTAACCGAGCCGCTGCGACAACGCCAGGCTCTCCTGCAGCAGGTCCTCCGCCTCGACGAGCTCACCGCTGTACTGCGCGATGGTCCCGAGACTGATCAACGACCAGGCAAGTCCTTCACCGTCACCGATCAGCCGGAAGCTGTCCCGCGCCCGGCTGCAGCGCCGCGCACCGACCTCCAGGTCGCCACGCAGCCACGCGACGAAGCCCAGGTGGTTGTGCGCCCACGCCATCCCCGACTGGTCGCCGAGACTCTCGTAGAGGTCGTAGCTCTCGCAGTGCAGGTCCTCCGCGGCCGCGTAGTCCCCGCGCTCCCTGGCGACACCACCGAGCCGTTGCAGCACGAGCGCCGACCCGGCTGTGTCGTCGAGTTCCTTGTACTGCGTCAATGCGGTCTGCAGCCGGGCGGTCGCCGCGTCGTACTCACACTGCAGGAAGGCGAGCATCCCGGCACCCAGGTTCGCCTTGGCACACGCGGGTGCCAGGCCGGCCGTGTCCGACTCCGGGACGGTGTCCGACAGCGCGAGTGCGCGTTCGAGCCACTGACTGCCCTCGGCGTAGTGCCCACGCAGGTAGCAGAACAGCCACAGCCCGCCTGCCAACCGCAGTGCCTCGTTGATCGACCTGGTCCGCAGCGCCCAGGCCATGGCTGCCCGGAGGTTGTCCAGCTCGGCGTCCAGCCGTTCCAGCCACTCGGCCTGGTTCACACCGCGCAGCTGCGCTTCGGCCTCCTCGGCCAAGCCGATGTAGAAACGCGCATGACGACGGGCCGCCTCTTCCGCCAGGCCTGCCGCGGTCAACCGGTCCGCGGCGAACTCACGAATCACGGCAAGCATGTAGTACCGCGCAACGCCGCTGCGCCGAGTGACCCGGATCAGCGACTTGTCGACCAACCGGCCGATCAGGTCGAGTGCTTCGGCGCGGGCCATCGGACCAGGTGACGGCTGACCCGACATGACGGTGGCGGCCGCACTCAACGTCCACCCGCCGACGAACACCGACAGCTGCGCGAACACGTCCCGCTCGGCCGCTGTGAGCAGGTCGTGGCTCCACTCGATCGCGCCGTACATGGATTGCTGCCGGGGCGAGGCCGTCCGCGGTCCGCCGGCGAGGATGCCGAACGAGGTCTCCAGCTCGGTCGCGAGCTCCTCGATCGTCATCACGTTCGTCCGGGCCGCGGCCAGCTCGATCGCGAGCGGCATACCCTCCAGCCGCCGGACCACTCGGGCGACCTGGTCCAGCTGTCCGTCCACGTCGTACCCCCGGGCGGCCGCTCGCTCGACGAACAGGCGTACGGCGGCCGACGACTCGAGCTGATCCTCGTCGTGCGGCAGCGCCAGCGCGGGTACGACGTACACGCTCTCGCCGGGCACCCGCAGCAGCTCCCGGCTGGACGCGAGGACCGACAGGTTCGGGCAGTACTCCAGCAGGGCGGCGCAGACCTGCCCGACCGTGGCGACGACGTGCGAGCAGTTGTCGAACACCAGCAACATCGTGCGCCGACCGATCTGCTCGGCGATCGTCTCGACCAGCCTGGCGTTGTCCAACGGATGCACACCGGTCGAGGCCGCGACCGCCGGAATCACGCCGGCGGGGTCGGTCAGCGATGCGAGCGGGATCCAGCAGACGCCGTCGGCGAAGCTGTCCTCGAGCTGAGCCGCCAGCCCCAGCGTGAGCCGCGTCTTGCCGACACCGCCGGGCCCGGTCAGGGTCAGCAACCGAGTGAGCCGCTGGCCAAGCAAACGTTTGGTCGTCGTGAGCTCAGTGCCGCGGCCGATCAGCTCGTTCGGCGGCGCCGGTGGCCGGCGCAACTGGATCTGCGGGGACTCGGTGTCCCGGCGCGCAGCCATGGTGAGCGCAGCGCGGTCGGACGCGCCGAGCCGCAGGGCGTCCGCGAGAAGGCGCAGCGTGTGCGCCCGCGGCGCGCGTCGACGCCCCCGCTCCAACGCCGCGATCGCGTCGACGCTCAGGCCGGCGAGCTCGGCGAGACCCTCCTGCGACAGCCCGGCTTCCCGCCGGTGCCGCCGCAACAAGCCACCGAAACCTGCCCCTTGCACGTCGTCCGAGCCGCGGCGAGACCCGTCTGATGGCACAGGACGGCTCCACCCAGTCTCCGACCTGCACGTGGCGGTTGCCACGCACTTGCTTTGAAAGTATCCCGTTCCGCACCGCGTTGTCAGTTACCTCGGTGTCGTTTACGGCCAACTCTCAAGTAACTGTGGCCTCGTGCTTCGCGATCGCGGTCCGCATCATCGCTCGGGCCCGCCGCCGGTCGCCGGCCGCGTCGTACGCCGTCGACAGCCGAAACCAGACCCGCCAGTCGTCCGGCGCAGCCTCGGCTTCGGCCTTGTACTTCTCGAAGGCGACGTCGGCCGCGGCCCGGTCGACGCGCCCCGACGGGCGGCGCGGCAGGTCGTCGACCGGCAGGCCGCCGGACGCCTCCAGCTCGCGCGCGAGGACCTCGGTACGGCGGCCGAACTGCAGCTCCCGCCAGACCAGGAACGCGCCGAGCACCGGGATCACCAGTACGGCGACCCCGAGCCCGACGGCGACCGGATCGCCGGTGCCGATCAGCAGCACACCCCGCCAGCCGAGCAGTCCGGCGTACGCGACGAAGACGACCGCCAGCACGATCGCCATGCGCTTGGCGGTCACAGCAGGCCGGTCATGTCAGTCGAGGTCCATGAAGTGCTCGAGGCCGACGGTGAGGCCGGGAGTGGTGCCGATCCGGCGGACGCCGAGCAGCACGCCGGCCATGAACGACACCCGGGCCATCGAGTCGTGCCGGATGGTGAGCGTCTCGCCGGTGTCGCCGAACAGCACCTCCTGGTGCGCGATCAGGCCGCGCAGCCGGACGCCGTGCACCCGGATCCCCTCGACGTCGGCGCCGCGCGCTCCGTCGAGCGCGGTCGTGGTGGCGTCCGGGATCGGGGCCGAGCCGGCCTCCCGGCGGGCCTCGGCGACCAGCTCGGCGGTCCGGCGCGCCGTACCGGAGGGAGCGTCGACCTTGTCCGGGTGGTGCAGCTCGATGATCTCCACCGACTCGTAGTACTTCGCGGCCTTGGCGGCGAACTGCATCATCAGCACGGCGCCGATGGAGAAGTTGGGCGCGATCAGCACCCCGGCGCCCGGGTTCTTCGCCAGCAGGCCGCGCAGCGTCTCGAGCCGGGCCTCGTCGAACCCGGTGGTGCCGACGACCGCATGGATGCCGTGCTCGATGCACCACGCCAGGTTGTCCATCACCACCTCGGGCCGGGTGAAGTCGACCACCACCTGGGCGCCGGCCTTGGTCAGCTCGTCCAGCTCGTCGCCGAGGTCGAGCCGCGCGACCAGCTCGCAGTCGTCGGCTTCTTCCACCGCGAGGCACGTCTGAGCGCCCATCTTGCCCTTGGCCCCCAGCACACCGACCTTGATCATCCGCACCCTTTCGACAGACTCCGACCGCCCAAGGATCTCATCTGATCCATCGACCAGTGTCAGGGTGTCTTGGTGTCCCGTTCGCCGCGCGGCACGTAGACCTGCAGGTTCATCGTCTGCTGTGGCGGCGCGAGCAGTTCGTAGTCCGCGGTGAAGTCCAGGGCGCAGGCGCGCAGCGCGGTGATCTCCACGTCGGAGATGCGGCGGTTGAGCAGGATGACCGGCGGGCGGCCCGGGCTCCACGGCTGACCGTCCCGGCAGACCTCCTCGATCCCGGCGGCCGTCCGGTTGCGTTCCTTCGGCGCCACCCACGCCTCGCCGACCGGTTTGCCCTGCAACATCAGCACCAGGCCGGCCATCTTGTCGAACGCGAGGATCGGCCGGCCGGGCGGCTGGAGGTACGGCCGCAGCTCGGCCTCGAGGTCGGCGTACTTCTGCGCCGCCGAAGGCTGCAGGTAGAGCCCCTTCAGTGGCGCCAGAGTGGCCGGCTCGGTCAGCTCCGCATGCCCGACCGAGCGATACGGGTGCAGGAACATCCCGCTGTAGGAGATGGACGCCACCGCCACCAGCGAAGCCACCGTGACCAGGCCGACGGTCACCCGCGCCACCACCGGAACCGCCCAGATCCCGGTCAGCACCGCGATCATCACCGCGACCCAGCAGGCGAACGCGTTGAACCCGATCGTGTACAGCGGGTTGTTCGTCCCGAACGCCTGCACCATCGGCAACACCACGAGCAGGCCCAGGACGACCCACCCGCGTGCCTTCTCCCGGCTCAACGTCGACCGCCGGGTCAGCCCGTACCGGCCCGCGACCACGGCCGCCACAGCAGTGACCAGCCCGACCAGTACGGCGGCCAGCAGCGTGACGGTGTAGTCCGAAGTGTGCGCCGACCCGCCGACCGCGGCGTCGTCGACGACTACCCGCCGTACCGAGAGAACGAACCCGACAGCGACCAGAACCCCGGCGGCGATGCGCAACCACGGCCAGCGGCCGATCACCGCTACGGCGGCCGCGACCAGCAGGACCGCGTGCTCGCGGAGGGTCTTGCCGAGCAGCTCGATGCCGGTCGACCAGTAGACCTGCAGCAGGGCCGTCGGCGAGTACGACGTCTCCGCGATGAACCTGTTCACGGCCATGATCCCGGGCACCGCGACGTTCAGCCGGACCACGAACAGCTGCACCACCAGGGCCGCGAGGGCCAGACCGGCCACGGCGAAACCGACGCCTCGGGCAACGGCTCGCCAGCCCTGCCCGGTCAGCACGACCACGGCTGCGACCACGATCAGCCCGATCACCACGACCGAGGTCCACTTCGCCAGCACCATCACGCCGATCACGACCCCGGCGGCCATCAGCACCCAGAACGGCACCGGCGTCCCGCGGTCGACCGCGGTCGCCATCCACAGCACGCAGGCGACCAGCGTCAGCGCGCCGAGCAGGATGACGTCGTTGTACCCGGGCGACATCGGCAGCCAGCTGTAACACATCCCGCCGGCCGCCAGGATGGTCGCCATCCCGGCCAGCTCCCACAGCTTGGTCGGCGGCGCCCCCGGCCGCCGGCCGCGCAGCCACCGCATGAAGCTGTAGCCGAAGACCAGGTGTACGGCGACCACGGTGAACAACCGGAAGAACCGCAGCCCGACGATGTCGTACCCGAGCCACTCGAAGATCGGCCCGTAGAGGTACTGCACCCCGGTCAGCGCCAGCGGGTTCTGGTCCCACCAGCGGTACGACAGCAGGTAGTAACCCTCGTCGGTGAGGTCGAATCCCTCGTTCGCGACCCGTCCGGCGGTCAGCACCCACCACGCGGCGAGCCCGCCCGCGACCACGAGCACACCAAGAAGCAACACGGTTTGCCTACGCAGCGTGTTCCTTCTGGCCTCCGACCTCACGGCCGACACCTTAGGCCATCACTCCGGGGTTACGTCATCAGGCGGCCGCAGCCTGGCTCCGATCAGTGGGGCGGGATGTTCTGGTTGAGGTGAAAGAGGTTGTTCGGGTCGTACTTCCGCTTGAGCGCCTGCAGGCGGTCGTACGTCGTGGCGCCGTACGCGTCCCGGATCCGGCCGGTGCCCTCGTCGGTGAGGAAGTTGACGTAAACGCCGGTCTGGTGGGGTGCCAGCGCCTGCCAGGAGTCGCGGGCCCACTGGCGTTGCTCCTCGAAGCCTTCCGGGCCGAGGGTGGAGCCGACGAAGTTGAAGGTGTGTCCGCTGCCCCGGCCCCCGAACGCGGTGGCGTCCGCCGGGACCCGGGAGATCGCCCCGCCGAGGTGGAAGATCGGGTACGACGTGAGCGGCCCGTTGATCGCGAACCCACGGTCGGCCGCGACGTCGACCACGTCGTCGGTGAGCTCGGCGACGTCGGACGAGCGCATGTAGTACCAGCGACCGTGCGGGAAGCTCAGGTCGAACATCGCCTGCAGGTCGACGAACGGCTTCGGCGCGCACAGGTCCAGCAGCGGCGGCGCAAACGCCTTCAGCGGCGCCAGCACCCGTTCACCCTCCTCGATCGAGCCCGCGTAGCAGGCCAGCACAACCACGACCGGCAGGCCGTGCAACTCGGGCGGGATCGCCGGCACCGCCGGGATCCAGCGGTGCATCACCGCGGTGGTCAGGTCGTCGGGGATGTCCGTGATCCACTCGCGGTAGAAGCGCAGCAGCCGCGGCGACTCGGTCATCGGCCACATGATCGGGCCCGCGTAGACGATCGGGCCGACCGGGTGCAGCCGGAACTCGAACTCGGTCACGATGCCGAAGTTCCCGCCGCCACCGCGGATCCCCCAGAACAGGTCGGCGTTGACGTCCTCGCTCGCGGTCAGCAGCTCACCATCGGCGGTGACCAGGTCGACCGAGACCAGGTTGTCGATGGTGAGCCCGTACTTGCGCATCAGCCACCCGATCCCGCCGCCGAGCGTGAGCCCGGCCAGGCCGGTGTGGGTGACGATCCCGGCCGGCGTGGCCAGCCCGAACGCCTGCGTCTCGCGATCGAGCTCACCGAGCAGGACTCCCGCCTGCGCCCGCGCCGTACGCCGTACCGGATCGACCCGGATGCCCTTCAGCGGCGCCAGGTCCAGCAGGACCCCGCCGTCACAGGTCGAGTGCCCGGGGAAGCTGTGCCCGCCGCCGCGCACCGCGACCGGTCCACCGGTACGGCGGGCGTAGGCCAGCGCGGCCCGGATGTCGGCGACCCCGGTGCAGCGGGCGATCAGGCCCGGCCGGCGGTCGATCGACCCGTTCCAGACCTTCCGCAGCTCGTCGTACGACGGTTCGCCCGGGTGCACCAGCTCCCCACGGAAGTCCTCGCCGAGCGCCTGAATCTCCGGAGTAATCGTACTCATGACCCACTCCCCGCAGCCCCTCCCCCAGGCCCCCTTCCCCGGCCAGTCTGCTCCTGCCGGGTGGGGCTGTCGAGGCCGTCAGAGCGTGAACGCGGTGGTGTCCTCGTCGAAGGGGCCCATCACGGTGAGAGCAGGGGTGCCGGCGTAGAGGTCGGCCGCGAGCCGGCTGACGTCGTCGAGGGTGACGGCGTCGATCCGGCGCAGGATCTCGTCGACGGTGGGCAGCTCGCCGTACACCAGCTCGGCCTTGGCGATCCGGGTCATCTTGGCGCCGGTGTCCTCCAGGCCCATCACCACCGAGCCGCGCATCTGGCCCTTGCCACGGAGCAGCTCGTCCGGCGTGATGTTGCCGCTGGCAATCGACGCCAGCTCGGAGCGGACCACGTCGAGCACCTCGCCGGCCTTCTTCGGCAGGCAGCCCGCGTACACGCCGACCATGCCGGAGTCGGCGTACGCCGAACCGAACGTGAACACCGAGTACGCCAGGCCGCGCTTCTCCCGGACCTCCTGGAACAGCCGCGACGACATGCCGCCACCGACGATCCCGTGCAGCACGCCGGCGACGTACCGCCGCTCGTCGTTGCGCACCAGGCCCGGCATCCCGAGCACCAGGTGCGCCTGCTCGACGTCCCGGTGGTGCACCTGCACCCCGCCGTACGTCGGAACCGGCTTGGACGCACCGCGTCGCACCGGCGCCGGCTCGGCCTCGCCGGTCACCCAGTGCCGCTCGAACGCCTTGCGGACCAGGCGGACGACGTCGGCGTGGTCGACGTTCCCGGCGACCGAGACGACGATGTTGGACGGCTTGTAGCGGCGGCGGTACCAGCCCACCACCTGCTGGCGGGTCAGTCCGGCAACGGTCTCCGGCGTACCGGTGATCGAGCGGCCGAGCGGCGACTTGCCCCACAGTTGTTCGGCGAACAGGTCGTGGATGTGGTCCGACGTCTCGTCGGCGTGCATCGCGATCTCCTCGTCGATGACGCCGCGCTCACTCTCCACGTCCTCGCCGGTCAGCGTGGCGGAGGTGATCATGTCGCAGATGACGTCGACCGCGAGCGGCAGGTCGGAGTCGAGCACCCGCGCGTAGTAGCAGGTGTACTCCTTGCCGGTGAACGCGTTCATCTCGCCGCCGACCGCGTCGATCGAGGCGGAGATCTCCAGCGCGTCGCGGCGCTCGGTGCCCTTGAACAGCAGGTGCTCGAGGAAGTGCGTGGCGCCGGCCAGCCGCTCCGGTTCGTCGCGGGAGCCGACGCCGACCCAGACCCCGAACGTGACGGTCCGGAAGCCGGGGACGGACTGGGACAGAACCCGAAGCCCGGAGGGCAGGACGGTCCGTTTCACCGGACCGCCCGCCTCCGGGCTCAGCAGGGTGCTGGTGATCGCTCGGGTCACTCGGCGGACTCGGCGCCCTTCTCTTCGGACTTCTTGTCGCCCTCTTCACCCTCGATGACCGGGATCAGCGAGAGCTTGCCGCGGTCGTCGATCTCGGCGATCTCGACCTGCAGCTTCTGGCCGACCGAGAGCACGTCCTCGACCGCCTCGACCCGCTTGCCACCGGCCAGCGGACGCAGCTTCGAGATGTGCAGCAGGCCGTCCTTGCCCGGCAGCAGGCTGATGAACGCGCCGAAGTTGGTCGTCTTCACGACCGTGCCCAGGTAGCGCTCACCCTTCTCCGGCATGGTCGGGTTCGCGATCGCGTTGATCGCGGCCCGGGCGGCCTCGGCCGACGGGCCGTCGGTCGCGCCGATGTAGACGGTGCCGTCGTCCTCGATCGAGATGTCGGCGCCGGTGTCCTCGGTGATCTGGTTGATCATCTTGCCCTTCGGGCCGATGACCTCGCCGATCTTGTCGACCGGGACCTTCACCGAGATGACCCGCGGCGCGAACTCGCTCATCTCACCCGGAGCGTCGATGGCCTTGGCCATCACGTCCAGGATGGTCAGCCGCGCGTCCTTCGCCTGCGTCAGCGCGCCGGCCAGCACGCTGGCCGGGATGCCGTCCAGCTTGGTGTCCAGCTGCAGGGCGGTGACGAAGTCCTTCGTGCCGGCGACCTTGAAGTCCATGTCGCCGAACGCGTCCTCCGCGCCCAGGATGTCGGTCAGCGCGACGTACTGCGTCTCGCCGTCGACCTCACCCGAGATCAGGCCCATCGCGATACCGGCGACCGGGGCCTTCAGCGGCACACCGGCGGACAGCAGCGACAGGGTGGAGGCGCAGACCGAGCCCATCGAGGTGGACCCGTTCGAGCCGAGCGCCTCGGAGACCTGGCGGATCGCGTACGGGAAGTCCTCGCGCGACGGCAGCACCGGCACCAGGGCCCGCTCGGCCAGCGCGCCGTGACCGATCTCGCGGCGCTTCGGCGAACCCACCCGGCCGGTCTCACCGGTCGAGTACGGCGGGAAGTTGTAGTTGTGCATGTACCGCTTGCGGGTCTCCGGCGACAGCGTGTCGAGCTGCTGCTCCATCCGGAGCATGTTCAGCGTGCTGACACCCATGATCTGGGTCTCGCCCCGCTCGAACAGCGCCGAGCCGTGCACCCGCGGGAGCACCCGCACCTGCGCCTTGAGCGGCCGGATGTCGGCCAGCCCGCGGCCGTCGATGCGGACCTTGTCCTTCAGCACCCGCTGCCGGACCAGCTTCTTGGTCAGCGACCGGAACGCCGCGGACAGCTCCTTCTCGCGGCCCTCGAAGTCGGCGGCCAGCTTGTCCACCACGGCGGCCTTGACGGCGTCGGTGGCGTCCTCGCGCTCGTGCTTGCCGGCGATGGTCAGCGCCTGCGCCAGCTCCTCGGTGGCCGCGGCCTCGACGGCGGCGAACGCGTCGTCGGCGTAGTCCGGGAAGACCGGGAACTCGGCGGTCGGCTTCGCGGCCCGCGCGGCCAGGTCGGCCTGCGCGTCGACCAGGGTCTTGATGAAGCCCTTGGAGGCCTCGAGGCCCTCGGCGACGATCTCCTCGGTCGGCGCCTGGGCGCCGCCGGCGACCGCGTCGAAGGTGCCCGGGGTGGACTCCGCCTCGACCATCATGATCGCGACGTCACCGGACTCGGTCACCCGGCCCGCGACGACCATGTCGAAGACCGCGTCCTCGAGCTCGGTGTGGGTCGGGAACGCCACCCACTGGCCCTCGATCAGGGCGACGCGGACGCCGCCGATCGGGCCGGAGAACGGCAGGCCGGCCAGCTGGGTCGACATCGACGCCGCGTTGATGGCGAGCACGTCGTACAGCTTGTCCGGGTTCAGCGCCAGGACCGTGATGACGACCTGGATCTCGTTGCGCAGGCCGGACACGAACGACGGCCGCAGCGGGCGGTCGATCAGCCGGCAGGTCAGGATGGCCTCCTCGGACGGACGGCCCTCCCGGCGGAAGAACGAGCCGGGGATCCGGCCCGCGGCGTACATCCGCTCCTCGACGTCGACCGTCAGCGGGAAGAAGTCGAACTGGTCCTTGGGCTTCTTGCTGGCCGTGGTGGCCGACAGCACCATCGTGTCGCCGTCGAGGTACGCGGCGGCCGAACCGGCGGCCTGCTGGGCCAGGCGGCCCGTCTCGAAGCGGATGGTGCGGGTGCCGAAGCTGCCGTTGTCGATGACGGCTTCAGCGAACTCTGCGCCCTCCATGGGCGCGCTTGTGGATCCCGACACGGGATACCCCTCTCTAGCAGTGTGACGACTGCGAGGCGCGAGCTTCCGGGGTGCCGGTCTTCGATCGAGGCCCGCGGGTGGCTGTGTTCCAGCCGCACCCGAAGGCCACTACCGAGGACCGGTCGTCCTCCCGCCACGCGCTTCGCGTCGCCTCGTACGTCTTGCGTGCTTCGTTATTCAGTTGTGGGTTCCGCGCCCGGGCGCGGATACGCCAGGAGCGGCCACCCGGTGTCGGGGGCCGCTCCTCGCGACGTCAACGGCGGAGGCCGAGCCGCTCGATCAGGGACCGGTAGCGGTTGATGTCCTTCTTCGCCAGGTAGTTCAGCAGCCGGCGGCGCTGGCCGACGAGCAGCAGCAGGCCACGACGGCTGTGGTGGTCGTGCTTGTGCTCCTTCAGGTGCTCGGTGAGGTGCGTGATGCGGTGCGTCAGCAGCGCGACCTGGACCTCGGGGGACCCGGTGTCACCCTCGGTCAGGGCGTACTCACCCATGATCTTCTTCTTCGTGGCGGCATCAACAGATGACACGGAGTTCCTCTCGATTTCCGTTGCGCGGCGCACCGGGGCATTCTTCACCCGAGCACTCTCTGTCCGCGGCCGTTCAGACGGCAGCAGCCAGCGTATCAGTCCGTGGACGCGTCACCCTAATTCCCGGTCAAGATCCGGCGTGCCTGGTCGGCGTCGGACTTGATCTGGGAGATCAGCTCGTCGATGGTGTCGAAACGGATCTGGGTGCCGCGCAGCCGGGCCACGAAGTCCACCGCGATCCGGGCGCCGTACAGCTCCAGGTCGTCGCGGTCCAGCACGTACGACTCCACCCGCCGGTCCACGCCGTCGAAGGTCGGGTTGCTGCCCACGCTGATCGCGGCCGGCAGCGGGTCCGGGTACGACGGCCCGCCCGGCGCCGGCTCGAGCACGGTCAGCCAGCCCGCGTACACGCCGTCCAGCGGGACCGCGGCGTGCGGGTCGGCGGGGATGTTCGCGGTCGGGAACCCGAGCTCCCGGCCACGCTTGTCGCCCTCGACGACGACCCCGGTCACCCGCAGCGGCCGGCCGAGCGCCTCCGCCGCCGCCTCGACGTCACCCTCGGCGATCCGGCCCCGGATGTACGTCGACGACCACGGCTGCGCGTCCCCGGCCAGGCTCAGGCCCTCGACCTGGAACCCGTGCGTCACGCCGGCCTCGACCAGGGTGTCCACGTGCCCGGCGGCCTTGTGGCCGAAGCGGAAGTTCTCGCCGACCACGATCGCCTTGGCGTGCAGCGTGCCGACCAGGACGCGCTCGATGAACTCCTCCGGCGACCAGTTCGACACCTCCTTGTCGAACGGCAGGATCAGGACGGCGTCGGCGCCGTGCCGCCCGAGCAGGCCGGCCCGGTCCTCGGGCTCGCTGAGCATCGCGGGCGCCCGGTCCGGCCGCAGTACGGCCACCGGGTGCGGGTCGAAGGTGAGCGCGACCACCGGCAGGCCACCCAGCTCGGCCGCTCGCGCCTTGGCGTGCGCGAGCACCTCCTGGTGTCCCCGGTGCACGCCGTCGAAGTTGCCGATGGTGACGACCGAGGGGCCGAACTCCGGCTCCACCTGGTCCAAACCGTGCCAGACACGCATGACAGCAGGATTCCATGCTTGTTCCTACCCCGCCCCACCGCCCCATGCAGTCACACCCGCGCTCGGCGCAGGAGGTCGGCGGTCACCCCTTGTAATCGGCGTGTCACCCAACTTAGGGTGTGTCGGCACCGTCGATTTCCGGGGAGGGCACTGGTGAAACTCCGTCGAGTTGCCGCCATCGCGGTGGCGCTGTTGCTCTTTCCCGGGACGGCGCTCGCCGCCACGCCGGCCTCCGCGTCTTGGGAAGAGCCGCTCTTCAAGCACTACGTGGCCCTCGGCGACTCCTACACGTCGGCGCCGCTGGTCCCGCTGCCGGACCTGCTGTCACTCGGCTGTGCGCGGTCCTTCGGCAACTACCCGAAGCTGCTCGCCGCGAAGCTGCGGGTGTACCAGTTCACCGACGTGAGCTGCGGCGGCGCGGACACCACGAACATGGCGCAGCCACAGAGCACGATCCTCGGCACGGCGCGCCCGCAGTTCGACGCGCTGCGACCGGACACCGACCTGGTGACGCTGGGGATCGGCGGCAACGACTTCGGGGTGTTCGGCGACATCATCGGCACCTGCCCGGGGCTGCGGGCCAGTGATCCGGCGGGCGCGCCCTGCAAGGCGCACTTCACTGTCAACGGCGTGGACACGCTGCGGGCGCGGATCGCCCAGACCCAGGTCCGGATCACGACCGTTGTCCAAGGCATCAAGGAGCGGTCGCCGAAGGCAACGATCGCGCTGATCGGCTACCCGAAGATCGCACCGGAGCACGGCACCTGCCCGGCGATCCTGCCGTTCGCGGACGGCGACTACACCTACCTGTACTCGATCGAGCAGGCCCTGAACGGCGCCATCGCCTCCGCGGCCGCCGCGACCGGAGCGACGTACGTCGACACCTTCGGGCCGTCGACCGGCCACGACGCCTGTGCGCCGGACGGGCAGGCGTGGATCCAGGGCAAGGACATCAACCCGCTGCGGGCGCTGAACTACCACCCGCGCTACGAAGGACAGGCCGGCGTCGCGTCGCTGACCGCAAAGACGCTGACCGGCGACCCCGCCGTGGTGACCGCCGCCGAGCAGGCCGCCTGGGCTGCCCGTGGCAAGGAATTGGCGCGGCAAGCGGCCGCCTCCCCCAGGGCCCTCGAGGCCTCCCTGGACCGCCTACGGACCAGCGCGCAACGCTGACCCTTTCCAATCCGTACGGCGGACCCCGGGCCGAGCCACCTCACGCGTGGCGCGGCCCGGTGGTATTTCAGAGCCGCTGCGTCAGCTCGGTGAGCGCCTGGCCGAGGGGGAGGTTGACGCGATGGGCGGCGTACGGGTCGCCGCGGGTGACGCCCTGGTTGATGATCAGGACCGGTTTGCCCGCCTTGGCGGCGTGCCGGACGAACCGGAAGCCGGACATCACGGTCAGGGACGAGCCGAGGACCAGCATCGAGGCCGCGGCGTCGATGAGGCGGTAGCAGCGTTCGACCCGCGGCTTCGGCACGTTCTCGCCGAAGAACACCACGTCGGGTTTGAGCACTCCCCCGCAGACCGTGCAGTCCACGACCCGAAAGCCGCGCACGGCCTCCTCGGGGAGCTCCGCGTCGCCGTCCGGGTTGATCCGGGTCACCTCGGCCTCGAACTCCGGGTTCGCTGCGCGGAGCCGCTGGTCGAGGGCTCCGCGGGCGGACGTCGTACGGCACCGGAGGCAGATCACCCGGTCGAGGTTGCCGTGCAGCTCGATCACGTCCCGTGCGCCGGCGGCTTGATGCAGGCCGTCGACGTTCTGGGTGATGACGCCGTCGAGGTAGCCACTCGCCTGGAGGGTTGCGACGGCCCGGTGGCCGTCGTTCGGGGCGGCCCGCGCGATCGTCCGCCAGCCGAGGTGGCTGCGCGCCCAGTACCGTTGCCGGCCGGATTCGCTGGCCACGAAGTCGCCGTACGTCATCGGCGTGTGCGTCCGCAGGCTGCCGGTCTCACCGCGGTAGTCGGGGATCCCCGACTCGGTGGAGATCCCCGCACCGGTCAGTACGACGACCTCTCCGGCGGCCACCACGTCCGCGATCGGCCCGACATCCGCCGTACCGGGCTCCAGCGCCAACACGTCAGGGCCGGGAACCCATTGCAGTGTCGGACGCGAGCGCACCCCACCAGCGTAACCAGGTCGCTGCTCAGCCTGCCCGGGACACGTTGAGGGTGGCGATCAGGTCTTCGTGGAGCTCGAACCAGACTTTGTGGCAGGAGTCGACGCTGGTCTGGTCGATCCAGGCCGGGTCGCCGGCGCGGGCGCGGTCGAGGGCGGCGGCGAACCTCGCGTGGTAGCCGCGGAACCGGTCGAGGAGCGCTGCTAGCCGGTCGGACAGTGGGTGGAGGTGCTCAGCCAGGTCTGCCAGCTCCGCGATGACTTGCTCATCCCAGGCGGCATCGGTGTGGTCATTGAACGCCAGCGGATCGCCGGGGGTCGGCCGCAGCTGCCAGTTCGTGCAGGCCATCTGCAGGCGTGCGTTCAGCGGCAGGAACCCCGCGTAGACCTCGGTGACGGTCTCCACGCCGCCGCTAGCACCAAGCTCGGCCTTCAGCCCGCGCTCGTTCTGCGCCCGGCCGGAGTCGGTGAGCGACCATCCGCCGACACCGGCGAACGCACTCCACGAGACCCATCCAAAGGCCTGGTAGTCGAGCAGCAGCTCCTTCACGACCGCGGAGTCGAGCGCGAAGCGTCTCGCGACCGCCTCGTCGGCCGCCACTCCCAGCAGCCGTACGGCGTGCAACGTCAGCAGCTCAGGCGTGGATCCGTGAGTCATGTCGCCGGCCCGTTCGTGGGTGTCGTCGGCCCGTCCGCCAGCGGGGTGCTGCGGGCGGCCAGCCGGTCGAGCCGCTGCTGGCACGCCTGCGGCGAGTTCAGCCCGAGCGCCCGCGCCATCTCGGCCCACGTCAGCCCCAGCCCGCGCGCGGTGAACATCAGCCCGGTCTCGAGCTGCTCGAGCTCCGCCCGCGCAGCCGCCAGCAGTCGCAGGCCTGCCAACGCCGTGTCGCGTTCGGCCTGCTCCTCAGTGGACTGCCACAGGACGAACTGGATGAGGTCGACTGCGGACGGCGGCATCCAGCCGTGCTGCCAAGGGCGCCGGGCCAGCTGGTCGGCGCCGCGTTCGAGCAGCAGCCGGCGCGCGTCGTGCTCACGCCGAGCCTGCGCTTGATCGTCGAGGTGGTTGCTCTCCACCCCAGAACCCTGGATCATTCAACAGAATGTTGTCAACACCATGTTGAAGAGGTGCTCGTGATCGTCCCCCTCGCCGAGGCCGTTCCACAGCAGGCCGGCGGCAAGGCAGCCGTCCTCGGCCGGCTCCTTCGCGCCGGTTTCCCGGTCCCATCCGGCTTCGTCGTACCCGTCGAGGTCTACCGAGCGGTGACGAGCCACCTCGACCTCCCCGCCGTGCTGGCTGAGCGTGGGCCGGCCGAGATACGTCGATTGATCGCCGCGCAACCGCTGCCGTCAGATGTGATGAACGAACTGACGGCCGCTTTGGCGCAACTCGGCACCCACGCGTTCGCCGTACGGTCCTCGGCATCCGACGAGGACACCGCGACCGCCTCAGCCGCCGGGCAGCACGACTCGTTCCTGTCTGTCGGTGGTGCGGCGGTTGGCGCACACGTGTCGGCGGTCTGGGCGTCCCTGTGGTCCGACCGCGCAATCGCCTACCGCTCTACCGCCATCCCGCAGATGGCGGTCCTCATCCAGGCACACATCAACGCCGACGTAGCCGGAGTCCTCTTCACCGGCGATCCGACCGTCATCGAGGCCTCCTGGGGCCTAGGCGAATCCGTAGTCCGCGGCCTGGTCACGCCCGACACCTTCACCACCAGCAGCTCCGCCGTCCTCACCCGCAGCCTCGGCACCAAGCAATCCCGCCTCGACGGCACCACCCCGGCCCAGGTCCCATCCGCCGACCGCACACGCCTCTGCCTCAACGACCCCCAACTCCTGGACCTGACCCACCTCGGCGCCGAGGTCGCCGACTACCTGGGCGGCCCGCAGGACATCGAGTTCGCCCTCTCGAACGACCAGCTGTGGCTCCTCCAGTCCCGCCCGATCACAGCTCCCCTCCCACCAACCAACCGCACCGCCCTGGGATCAGGTGGGCTGCGTGGGACGGGTGGGAGTGCGGGAGTTGCTTCGGGGCCGGCTCGGGTTGTGCGTGGGCCGGGAGACTTCAGTCGGGTGCGGGCCGGGGACATCCTCGTTTGCCGGTTCACCGACCCGGCGTGGACTCCGCTGTTCGGCGTCGTCGCCGGCGTGGTCACCGAGACCGGCGGGCTGCTCTCCCACGCCGCGATCGTCGCCCGCGAACATCGCATCCCCGCCGTACTCGGCGTCCCCCACGCCACGACCACCCTCCACGACGGCCAACCCCTCACCCTCAACGGCACCACCGGCACCGTCACCCCAGCCGGCTGACCCGCGAGAAGACCAGCGGACGTGGCGCGTGGGGATCGGTAATCAGCTGACTCGGGGTGGGCCTGCCTTGAGGCGGGTTTCTGCGGCGGCACGGACCTCTTCGGGGTCCATGGACGACCAGTCGGCTTCGATCCACCAGGTGGCGCCTGCTTCGGACCAAGGGCGGACGGGGTCGGGGTCGCCGGGTTGGGTTGTGCCTTCGACCACGACGTCGTACGAGTCCATCGTCAGGCCGTGGGTGGTGCGTTCCTCGCGGATCCAGGTGATGGCTTCGGCCAGGTGTTCGGGGGTCAAGTCGCCTGGAGTCTCGCCGGGCCCGAGGATCGGGGCATAGGTCGGGATCCAGCCGTCCTGGAGGGCTGCCCGGCGCATCGACTTCGGCCTCGGCCAGGCGCCGACCACCCACGTGGGGATCCGCGGCTGCTGAACCGGGGGCGGTGGCGCGGGTGGCATCAGGTCGGGGATCTTCCGCGAGCGGTAGTGCTTGCCGGCGTACTCGAAGGGCTGGTCGCGCCACAGGTGCTGCAGCATCTCGAGCGACTCGTCCATCAGCTCCGCGCGCACCTTGCGGCCCGGATCGTCCTCGAACAGCCAGAACCGGTCCTCACCGGTGACACCGAGCCCGACCACGAGGTTCACCCGCCCGTTGCTCAGGTTGTCCACGGTGGAGGTCTGGCCGGCCACGTCCCACGGTTTGCGCCGCGGCAACGGGGTCAGCATCGTGCCGAGCCGGATCCGCTCGGTCGTCATCGCCGCCGCGGCCAGCATCGCCCAGGCGTCGATCCCCCAGATCGACTCCCAGACGAAGAACCCGTCCCACCCGTGCTCCTCGGCCAGCGCCGCCAACTCAGCCGCCGCCCGCGCATCGCCGTACGCCATCACGAAGCCGTATCTCATCCCTCGACGGTAGACGGCGCCACCGACAGTCAGCCGGTGCGTTGCAAGGCTGGGTCAGGCTGTCTGCCGAGAGTGACTGTGGTGGTCTGGGCTACCCCGGCGCGTTCGAAGTCGACCTTGACCGTCGCCCCGGGCTGCTTGGTCAGGGAGATCTCCTGGAGCTGGTCGGCGCTGGTGACGGCCTCGCCGTCGAGGGCCGTGATCACGTCGGCACGGCGCAGACCGGCCGCCGCGCCAGGCCCGCCGAGCGGCGCGGCCGACACGTAGAGCGCGTCCGGATGGATGGCGCTGTCACCGCGCGACAGGGGTACGACGGACAACCCGAAGTACCCGTGGACGACGCGCCCGTCCGCGATCAGCTTGTCGGCAATTGTCCGCGCCGTCTCAGCGGGGATCGCGAACCCCAGCCCGATGCTCCCGGCCACAGGGACCCCTCGTGAATCGCTGGCAGTCGCGCCGGCTGTCGGTACGCCGACCAGCCGGCCATCGCAGTCGGCCAGCGTCCCGCCGCTGTTGCCCGGGTTGATCGAGGCATCGGTCTGGATCGCCGAGGTGAGCAACGCCGTCGTGTTGTTGTCCGCCGGCACCCGGGCCGACCGGCCGAGCGCGCTCACGATCCCGGCCGTGATCGTGTCCGTGAGGCCCAACGGAGCACCGATCGCGAAGACCCGGTCCCCGACCTCCGGCGCCGGACCGAACTCGATCGGCACCACCGTCGACTTCGGCGTGACCGAGATGACCGCGAGGTCGGTCTGGATGTCCCGCCCGACCAGGGTCGCGGTCAGTTCCTCGCCGTTCGGCCGCAGCACGGTGATCGTGCCGCCGGTGGCGGCCGCGGAGATGACGTGGTTGTTGGTCAGGATATGTCCCTCGGTGTCGAGGAACTGACCGGACCCGTTACCGCCCCCGCCCGTGCTGGACTGCACGTAGATCGTCACCACCGACGGCATCGCGGTCTCCGCCACGGACTCGGCATCGCACTGCAGGCCGCTGCTCCTCGCCCACCCGACCGAGGCCACCACCGCGATGATCGAAATGACGGCCAGGGCAACCAGGAGCGGCCACAGGTCGGACCGATGCCACCACGGGCCGGACTGCTCTGGATCGGACATCAGAAGTCGACGGCGTCGCGGATGATCGGGCACGTCATGCAGTGGCCGCCGCCCCGACCGCGGCCCAGTTCCGCCCCGACGATGGTGATCACCTCGACGCCGGCCTGGCGCAGCAGCGTGTTCGTGCGCGTGTTGCGGTCGTACGTGAAGACCACGCCCGGCTCGACCGCGACCGCGTTGTTGCCGCTGTCCCACTGCTGGCGTTCGGACTCGTACACGTCCCCGCCGGTCTCCAGGACCCGCAGGCTCGAGAGGCCGAGAGCGGCAGCCACGACGTCCACGAACCGCCGCGACCCTTCGTCCACCACCTCGACGCCGGGCGCGGTGTCCGCCGGCCGCAACGAGAACGTGTGGACGCCGTCCATGATCGCCGGGTACAGCGTGACGATGTCGCGGTCGGCGAACGTCAGCACGGTGTCCAGGTGCATCGCCGCCCGCAGCTTCGGCATCCCGGCCACCACGACGTGCTCGGCCGCGCCCTTCTCGAACAGCGCCGCCGCGACCTGGGTGATCGCCTGCCGCGAGGTTCGCTCACTCATGCCCATCAGCACGACGCCGTTCCCGACCGGCATGATGTCGCCGCCCTCGAACGTCGCCCGGCCCCACGACTGCTCCGGGTCGCCCCACCACACGGTCGACCCGGCGAAGTCGGGGTGGAACTGGTAGATCGCCTTCATCAGCAGGGTTTCGTCGTGCCGTGCCGGCCAGTACAGCGGGTTCAGCGTCACCCCGCCGTACAGCCAGCAGGTGGTGTCGCGGGTGTACAGCGTGTTCGGCAGCGGCGGCATCAGGTACTCGCGGGCTCCGGTCGCCTCCCGCGCGAGGCCGATGTAGCCGGTGCGGAAGTCCTCCGGCAGGTCCGAGGTGGCGAGCCCGCCGACCAGGTACTCGGCGAGCTGCCGGGGTTCCAGCGTCTCCAGGAAGCTCCGGGTGCCGTCGACCAGGCCGAGGCCGACGTCGTTGGCGACGATCTTGCGGTCCAGCAGCCACGACCGCGCCTCCGGCGCCGCGACGGTCTCGGCCAGCAGGTTGTGCAACTCGACCACCTCGACCCCGCGGTTCGACAGCTTGTTCATGAAGTCGGCGTGATCGCGCTGGGCGTTCTCCACCCACATCACGTCGTCGAACAGCAGGTCGCCCGCGTTGGTCGGGGTGAGCCGGCGATGGGCCAGCCCGGGCGAGCAGACGAGAACCTTGCGCAACCGGCCGACTTCGGAGTGGACGCCGTACGTCGAGGTCGTGTCGTGACTGGCCATGCGGATCGACTCCTTACGTGCGGTGGCAGGGCCGGCTGGCGGCTCAGATCGTGATCCAGCCGGTTGCGAGAGCGATGACGCCGAGGACGGCGCCCAGGATCGAGACGACGAGGATGGCGAGCTCGCCGGGGCTGAACAGCCGGCGGCCCTGCTCGCGGCGAGCCATCACGAACAGGACGCTCGCGGGCGCGTAGATGATGAACGACAGCAGGATGAACTTCGGACCGGCGGCGTACAGCAGGAACGCGGTGTAGAGGGTCGCGAGCCCGCCCACCACCAGCTCGCGGGTGTGTCCCTGCGGCGCGTCGACGTACGTCTCGCGGGTGACCGCCAGCTTCAGCGCGTACCCGGCCGCGAGCAGGAACGGGATCAGGCTGAGCGCGCTGGTCAGGTCGAGGGCGAAGTTGAACGCGTCCTCGGAGAACATCGTGACCACCAGGACGACCTGGATCAGGATCGTCGTCAGCAGCAACGCCGCGGTCGGCACGTCGGCCTCGTTGGACCGGCGCAGGAACCGCGGCATGTCGTCGTCGAGCGCGGCCACGAACAGCACCTCGGCGGCCATCAGCGTCCAGGCCAGGTAGGCGCCGAGCACCGACACGATCAGGCCGACGCTGACGAAGACCTTGCCCCACTGCCCGACCGCCGCCTCCAGCACCCCGGCCATCGACGGCTGCCGCAGCTCGGCGATCTCGCTGATCGGCATGATGCCGTACGACACCACGGTCACCGACGCGAAGACGGCCAGCACGCTGAGCAGGCCGAGAACCGTGGCCCGGCCGACGTCCTCGCGGCGCTTGGCGTGCCGCGAGTACACGCTCGCGCCCTCCACGCCCAGGAAGACGAAGACGGTGACGAGCATCGTCCCGGTGACCTGGTCGTACAGGGACCCGTAGCTGTCGCCGTTGAAGTTGTCCGCGAACACCTGCGGATCGAGGTAGATCGCCGCGATCAGGATGAACACCAGGATCGGCACCAGCTTCGCGACGGTGACGATCCGGTTGATGATCGCGGCCTCCTTCACGCCGCGCCGGATCAGCAGGTAGAACACCCAGATCCCGACCGACGACAGGACGGCGGCCGTCACCGTGTCGCCGTCGCCCAGCGCCGACCACAGGGCCCCGACCGTCGACATGATCAGCACCCAGTACGTCACGTTGCCGACGCACGCGCTGGCCCAGTAGCCGAACGCCGAGAAGAAGCCGAGGTACTCCCCGAAACCCGCCTTGGCGTAGGCGTACACCCCGGCGTCGAGCTCGGGCTTGCGGATCGCCAGGGTCTGGAAGACGAAGGCGAGCATCAGCATGCCGGTGCCCGCGATGGCCCAGGCGATCAGCGCGCCCGCGACCCCGGTCTCCTGGGCGAACCGGCGCGGCAACGAGAACACGCCGGCGCCCACCATCGAGCCCACGACCATGGCGGTCATGGTCATGAAGGTCAATTTCTGCGCCGACGTGCTGGAAACAGTCTCTGCGCTGGCCACGACTGGCATGATGCCGACGGCGCGCTGGCGCTTGATCACCCGCAGTGGATGAGATCGGTCAGTCCGGTGGCTTGCTCCCCTTGGCCTTCATGCCGTTCGCGCCGATCCAGACCGCGACGGCGACCAGCAGGCCGATCCCGACCAGCCAGCCCCACAGTCCTTCGGAGACCGGGCCGAGGCGGCCCAGACCGAACCCACCGGGATCCCGCTCGGTCTGGAGCGCGACGATGTAGGCGATGATGTCGCGCTTGTCCTCGGGTTGCAGCACCTGGTCGGAGAAGACGGGCATCTGCTGCGGGCCGGTGAGCATGGCCTGGTAGATGTGCCTGGGCGTGCTCTCCATCAGCGAAGGCGCGTAGCGGCCGTTCGGGAGGGCGCCACCGCGACCGGCGAAGTTGTGGCAGGCCGTGCAGTTGGTGCGGAACAGCTCGCCACCACGAGTCACTTGCTCGTCGGTGACGTTGCTGACGTCGTACGACTCCTCCGCCGGAACCGCCGGGCCGGGGGCCAGCGAGGCGACGTACGCCGAGAGGGCCTCGATCTCCTCCTGGGTGTAGGCGGGTGCCTTGGCCGGGACCTGGGCGCCGGGCTGCATCGCCGGCATCCGGCCGGTGCCGACCTGGAAGTCGACCGCGGCCGCGCCGACACCGATCAGCGACGGACCGGCCATCTCGCCCTCACCGTTGCCACCACCCTCGGCGTTCAGGCCGTGGCAGCTGGCACAGCCGACCGCGAAGAGTTTCCTGCCCTCCTCGATGGTCTGCGACTGGGACGAGTTCTCCGCGACCGCGTCGTCGGGCATGACGGCGGAGTACGCCGAACCCACTGCCAGCAGGCCGAACAGCAGTACGACGAGGCCGGCTGCCCGGTGCCGTCGCCGTACGGTGCGAATCCTTGCCTTGGACAATCGTTTGACCCTCGACGGGTGAGGTTGCGGACTGCAACCCATGATCCGTCACCGTAGCCGTCGGCAACACAGCTCGAGTCACCCGAACCGGACGATTTTCCCCGCGGGACCGTCCGCTCAGCGGATTACTTCGCCCAGATTCCGGCACGGACCGGTCCGAATCGGCCTAATCTGGGGATGTTCGCCTGGCGGCAAAATACCCCACTACCCGGACAGCCCCGCCGAATGCGCCGGGCCGCGACTCTCCCCCACGAGCGTCGCCGAAGTAGCCCCGATCGGCCCAGACGCTGCCTGGGGCCGCCAGGCGGGCCCGCCAACCGCGCCTAACCCACGAAAACTGCAGTGGGTTTGGCTACTGGGCCGTGGGGTTCGTAGAGGGCCAGGAAGGTGCCGGTGGGGTCGAACATGGCGGTCTGTCCGGCGGGGAGGTTGAGGCCGGGGAGGGGGCGGCCGGTGCGGATCGCGGCGGACTGGGTGGCGTCGGCGTCGTAGCGGGGGAAGGTGCCCGCGGCGACCTCGGCGATCGGGAGCCAGTCGAAGGAGTCGGCCAGCGACTCGAGCGTGTGGGCGACCGAGAGGTCGAAGGAGCCGACCCGCGTACGGCGCAGCGCGGTGAGGTGACCGCCCACGCCGAGCTCGGCGCCCAGGTCGCGGGCGAGGGCCCGGATGTAGGTGCCGCTGGAGCAGTCGACCGAGATGTCGACCTCGATCCCCGACGACCCCGGGCGTACGTCGACCACGTCGTACCGGGAGACCGTGACGCTGCGAGCCTTGAGCGCGACCTCCTCGCCGGCCCGGACGCGTTCGTACGCGCGCCGCCCGTCGACCTTGATCGCGGACACCTTCGACGGGACCTGCGAGATCTCCCCGCGGAACCCCGCCACCGCGGCCTCGATCGCCTCGGCCGTCACCCCGTCGACCGGCGCGGTCGACACGATCTCGCCCTCGGCGTCGTCAGTCGTCGTGGTCGCGCCGAGCAGCACGGTCGCGTCGTACGACTTGTCGGCCAGCTGAAGGTGACCCAGCAACCGAGTGGCCCGGTTGAGGCCGACCACCAGCACCCCGGTCGCCATCGGGTCCAGCGTTCCGGCGTGCCCGACCTTCCGGGTGCCGGCGAGCCGACGGATCCGGGCCACCACCGTATGGGAGGTCAGACCCGCCGGCTTGTCCACCACAACGATGCCATCGGCAACGCTGGGCTCACTCGTCGTCGCTGTCATCGTCCTCGCGGCGCTTGTAGGGGTCCGCCTCGCCGGCCGGCTTCGCGTTCGCCGCGCTCTTGGCCACCTCGGCGTCAGCCTGCCGGGCCTTCTCCAGCAACTCCTCGATGTGCCCGGCAGTCTCCGGTACGGCGTCCAGGAAGAAGGCCACGCTCGGAGTGTGCCGCAGGCCGAGCGCCTTGCCGACCTCGCTGCGGATCAGCCCGCGCGCCGACTCCAGGGCGGCCGCGGTCGAGGCCCGCTCCTGCTCGTCGCCGTACACCGTGTAGAAGATGCTGGCTTCCCGCAGGTCGCCGGTCAGCCGGGCGTCGGTCACGGTGACGAAGCCGAGCCGCGGGTCCTTCACCCGGCGCTCGAGCAACTCGGCCACCAGCACCTGGATCCGGTCGGCGAGCTGCTTCGCCCTTGCTTCACCCATCAGGGCTCACTCCCTCATTCATGAACAACGTCCGGAGAGGCAGGCGTTGCCGCCTCTCCGGACGTTACTCCGGTGCCCGGAGCGTCCGGGCACCGACTGCGGTCAGTTACGCGGCTTCTCGCGGAGCTCGAAGGCCTCGACCACGTCGCCGATCTTGATGTCGTTGTAGCCGTTGATGGTCAGACCGCACTCGAAGCCCTCGCGGACCTCGGACGCGTCGTCCTTGAACCTCTTCAGCGACGACAGCTCGGTGTTGTCGACGACCACCGCGCCGTCCCGGATCAACCGGACCTTGGCGTTGCGGCGGATCAGTCCACTGGTCACCCAGCAACCGGCGATGTTGCCCACCTTCGAGGAGCGGAAGATCTCCCGGATCTCCGCCTGGCCCAGGGTGGCCTCCTCGTAGATCGGCTTGAGCATGCCCTTCAGGGCGGCCTCGATGTCGTCGATCGCCGAGTAGATGACCGAGTAGTACCGGACATCCACGCCCTCGCGCTCGGCCAGGTCACCGGCCTTGCCCGCCGGCCGTACGTTGAAGCCGATGATGACGGCGTTCGACGCGATGGCCAGGTTGACGTCGTTCTCGTTGATCGCGCCGACACCGCGGTCGATGACGCGCAGGTTGACCTCGTCGCCGACCTCGATCCGGACCAGCGCGTCTTCCAGCGCCTCGACCGAACCGGACACGTCGCCCTTGAGGATGAGCAGCAGCTCCTGGGTCTCGCCCTTCTCCATCGAGGCCATGAAGTCCTCGAGGGTCCGGCGCGCGCGCCGCTTGGCGTTGGCCGCCGCACGGGCACGGGCTTCCCGCTTCTCGGCGATCTGCCGGGCCCGCCGGTCGTCGTCGACGACCAGGAACTTGTCACCCGCACCTGGTACGGCGGTCAGACCGAGCACCAGGACCGGACGCGACGGCGTCGCCTCCTCGACCGGGTCGCCGTGCTCGTCGAGCATGGCCCGGACCCGGCCGTACGCCGGACCGGCCACCATCGAGTCGCCGACCCGCAGCGTGCCGCGCTGCACCAGCACGGTCGCCACCGGGCCACGGCCCTTGTCGAGGTTGGCCTCGATCGCGATGCCCTCGGCGTGCATGTTCGGGTTCGCCCGCAGGTCCAGCGCCGCGTCCGCGGTCAGGATCACGCTCTCGAGCAGCCCGTCGATGTTGATCCGGGACTTCGCCGAGACGTCGACGAACATGGTGTCGCCGCCGTACTCCTCGGGGACCAGGCCGTACTCGGTCAGCTGACCGCGCACCTTGGCCGGGTCGGCCGCCGGAACGTCGATCTTGTTGACCGCGACCACGATCGGGACGCCCGCCGCACGGGCGTGGTTCAGCGCCTCGATCGTCTGCGGCATCACGCCGTCGTCGGCCGCGACCACCAGGATGACGATGTCGGTGGCCTGCGCACCACGGGCACGCATGGCGGTGAACGCCTCGTGACCCGGGGTGTCGACGAAGGTGATGGCCCGCTGCTCGCCGTCGACCTCGGTCGTCACCTGGTACGCGCCGATGTGCTGGGTGATGCCACCGGCCTCCTTGGCGACCACGTTCGCCTCGCGGACGGCGTCCAGCAGCTTCGTCTTACCGTGGTCGACGTGACCCATCACGGTCACCACCGGCGGCCGCTTGACCAGGTCGCTCTCGTCGCCCTCGTCGGACCCGAAGTCGATGTCGAACGACTGCAGCAGCTCGCGGTCCTCGTCCTCCGGGGACACGATCTGGACGTCGTAGTTCAGCTCGGTGCCGAGCAGCTGCAGGGTCTCCTCGTTGACCGACTGGGTCGCGGTCACCATCTCACCGAGGTGGAACAGCACCTGCACCAGCGACGCCGGGTCGACGCCGACCTTCTCGGCGAAGTCCGTCAGCGACGCACCGCGGGCCAGGCGCACGACCTCGCCGTCACCGTGCTTGACGCGGACGCCGCCGACTGCCGGCGCCTGCATGTTGTCGAACTCCTGGCGCTTCGCCCGCTTCGACTTGCGGCCACGACGGGCCGGGCCGCCCGGACGCCCGAAGGCGCCCTGCGTGCCACCACGGCCGCGGTTGCCCGGACCCGGACGACCGCCACCGCCACCGGGCGGGCCGCTGGGGCCGCCGCCACCCGGGCGGAAGCCGCCGCCACCGCCGCCGCCACCGCGCGGACCGGCGCCCGGTCCACCACCCGGGCCGCCGCCACCGGGGCGGCCACGGCCGCCACCGCCACCGGCGCCACCGCCGGGGCCGGAGGGACGGCCGGTGAACGTGCCGGCCGAGGACTTCGGCATCATCGCCGGGTTGGGCCGCGGCGCACCGGGCACACCCGACGGACGCGGACGGTCGCTACCGCCGCCACCGCGGTTCTGCGGCGGGCGCGGCGGCATCCCGGCCGGGCTCGCACCCTGGCCGGATCCACCCTGACCGCCCGGACCCGGACGGGCGCCACCGCGCTGCATGCCCTGGGTCGAGCTGAACGGGTTGTTGCCCGGACGCGGCGCACCCGGACGCGGGCCGCCACCCTGGCCGCCGGGAGCACCCGGACGGGGACCGCCCGGACGCGGGGCGCCAGGACGCGGGCCACTGCCACCCGGACGCGGGGTCGCACCCGGACGCGGCGTGGCCGGACGCGGCCCACCGTCGGCGGGACGCTCCTGCCGCGGACCCGGGGCCGGACGCGACGGCGCCGGAGCCGGAGCAGCAGCCGCCGGGGCCTCGGGGGTCGCCTTGGCCGCGGGCGCCTCGAACGAGGGCGACTTGGCGGCCGGAGCCTCGACCGGAGCCGCCGGAGCGGGCTCCTGCCGCGGACCCGGCTTGGGGCCAGGACGCGGACCCGGCTTGGCCGGCGACGGCGACGGAGCCGCCTTGGCCGGCGCCGGAGCAGCCTGCTCGGCCACGGTCGGCTCGGCGGCCACCGGAGCCGGGGTCGCCGGAGCGGCCGGCGCAGGGCGCTCGGCCGGAGCCGCGGGCGCGGCCTTCTTCGCCGGCTCGGCAGGCGCGACCGGTGCGGTCGCCTGCGGCGCGGCGGACGTGCTGGCGGCAGCCTTCTTGGCTGCGCGCTTCTTCGGCGGGTTCTTCTCGAACTCCTCCGCCAACCTACGGACTACCGGCGCCTCGATCGTCGAGGATGCCGATCGGACGAACTCGCCCATGTCGTTCAGTCTGGTCAGAACGACCTTGCTGGTAACTCCGAGCTCCTTCGCGAGCTCGTAGACCCGGACCTTTGCCACTACTCTCCCTCTGGTCCGAGCCTGGGCGCGGACCGTTAGTTGACGTACGTGCTCATCGCTTTGCACTCATCGGTAGACACTCATCGAGTGGTCATGAGTCGATGACCCGCCTTCATGTCGTCACGACGGTCCGGTCAGACCGCCGCGGACGGCCGGTTGGCCGCCGTTTGCACTGCTTCTTGCCTATCACGCTGCGCGACGTACTCCCGCAGCGCGGTCACGTCGAGCGGCCCCTGGGCCCGGAAGGCCCGCGGGAACGCCTTACGCCGTACGGCGAGGTCGAGGCACTCGGCCACCGGGTGCAGGTGCGCTCCGCGGCCGGGCGCCCGATGAGCGGGATCCGGGAGGACACGTCCTCCGGAAACCGTCATCCGCAGCAGGTCAGCCGGACTGCACCGCTTCCGGCACCCGATGCAGGTACGCTCCCTGACCTTGCCAGGGCGCCCCGGATCCATCACAGTCACCGTCACTGTCACGTGATCCTTCGGGAGTGGTTGCGACTCAGTCGACCGACCGAGAGATCAGTCTACCTTCTCGTCATCACGAGTCACATCGGTATCCGGCCGGATGTCGATCCGCCACCCGGTCAGCCGGGCGGCGAGGCGGGCGTTCTGCCCCTCCTTGCCGATCGCCAGCGACAGCTGGTAGTCGGGTACGACGACCCGCGCGGCACGGGCCGCGGCGTCGACGACCTCCACCGACGTAACCTGCGCCGGCGACAGCGCATTCCCGACGAAGGTGGCCGGGTCGTCGCTGTGGTCGATGATGTCGATCTTCTCACCGTGCAGCTCGTGCATGATGTTGCGCACCCGCTGGCCCATCGGCCCGATGCACGCGCCCTTGCCGTTCACCGACGGGTTCAGCGTCCGGACGGCGATCTTCGTGCGGTGCCCCGCCTCCCGGGCGATCGCGGTGATCTCGACCGTCCCGTCGGCGATCTCCGGCACCTCGAGCGCGAACAGCTTCTTGACCAGGTTCGGGTGTGTCCGGCTGACCGTGATCTGCGGGCCCTTGAAGCCCTTGCGGACCCCGACCACGTAGACCCGCAGCCGGGCGCCGTGCTCGTACTTCTCCCCCGGCACCTGCTCCGGGGCCGGCAGCACCGCCTCGATCTTGCCGAGGTCGACCATCACCGAGCGCGGGTCGCGGCCCTGCTGGATGACGCCGGAGACGATGTCGCCCTCCTTGCCGGAGAACTCGCCGTACCGGACCTCGTCCTCGGCGTCGCGCAGCCGCTGCAGGATGATCTGCTTGGCCGTGGTGGCCGCGATCCGGCCGAAGTCGGCGGGCGTGTCGTCGTACTCGCGGGCCAGCGTTCCGTCCTCGGCGAACTCGCGCGCGTAGACGGTCACGTGCCCGGTCTTGCGGTCCAGCTCGGCCCGGGCGTGCTGCTGGGCGCCCTCGGTGCGGTGGTACGCCACCAGCAGCGCCTGCTCGATCGCCTCGACGACCACGTCCAGGGAGATGTCCTTCTCCCGTTCCAGCGACCGCAGGACAGCCATGTCGATGTCCATGTTCAGTTCTCCTCCACCGTGCCCGCGGCGTTCGATCCTGGGGCAGCCTCGTCGTTGCCGGGGGCAGCCCGGTTGAACTCGATCTGGACCTTGGCCTTGGCCACGTCGGCGTACGCGATCGTGCGCGGCTTGCCGTCCACGTCCAGCTCGGCCGCCTCCTCGGAGGCGGACTTGATCCGGCCGGTCACCTTCCCGCCCGCGGTCAGGGTGACCGCGACCAGCCGGCTGACGTTACGCCGCCAGTGCCGGGGCAGGGTGAGCGGCCGGTCGACGCCCGGGCTGGAGACCTCCAGCGTGTAGGCGCCGTCGCCCATGATGTCGTCGGCGTCGAGCGCCTTGGAGATGGCCCGGGTCACCTCGGCGACGTCGTCCAGGCTGATTCCCCCGTCGCGGTCGACGAGCACGCGCAGCAACCGGCGGCGGCCGGCCGGCGCGATGTCGGCGGCCTCCAGGTCGCAGCCGAACTGCTCGACGATCGGCCGCAGGAAGTTCTCGAGGCTCGAGGTGTCCGTGTGGTCAGTCTTTCGGCTCACAGGTTGACCTGCCTCTCTCCAGTTGTGCACCCGTTCCGCCACCCGGCGATCCGACCGAGGGCAGTAGCCCACCATATCCGGCCCGCGACGATGTGCACGTCACCGCCTCGTCCCAGGCCGGTCACCGACCCGTCACCAGGTATCGTTCCGCCGTGCCGAACGAACCTGTCCGCCTGTCGCGCCGGACCGCCCTGACGACCGCAGCCCTGCTGCCGGGCGCCGCCGTACTCGCGGGGTGCGACGACGGCCCGAGCAGCTCCGGTACGCCGGGCGCCGAGAACGACTCGAAATCGGGTCAGCCGGCCGAGGAGACACCCAGCACCGATCCGGTGGTCGTCGCGGCACTCGGTACGGCGGCCGCTCAGGTGATTCAATTGTCACTCCGCTACGCCACGATCACCCGGAAATTCCCCGCGCTGCGCGCCCAGCTCGCGGCCGGCGCGAAGTACCACGCCAGTCACCTGGCCCGGCTCAAGGAGACCGCGGGCGTGCAAGCGGCCGCGGCGGGCCCGGCCCCGGCCCTCCCGAGTACGTCGGCGGCCGCTCTGGCCGACCTGGCGAAGCGAGAGCGGGCCGCCGCGACCGCGCACGCCGCAGCGGCC